>JAEZKI010000464.1 GCA_023415525.1 Bacillota bacterium
ATGATAGCCACTTCATCAGCTTTAAGGGGTGTTACATTGCCACCTCCATATTGACAGTCAACGGTGATAAGAAGTCCTTCTACAGAATCCGCCTCATAATAAGAGATAGGAATATCCAGAAGTTCAATCATTTTCACAAGATTGCTCTTTTGAATTTTAAAGCGACCAGCATAGATGAGTTGAACATCTTTATTAAGGTGCTTGAAGTAAGTATATAAGGCGTAACCAGAAGCAATGGCATCAGCATCAGGATTATCATGACAAAGAATGGAAATTTTATTAAATGGCTCTAACTCCCTAAGTAACATAGAATCCTCCTTGATTCACTCGAATATTTACTGCATGAAATAACCTTACTTTAAGGATAATATATTAAGAGGGAAAATAAAACAAACATTTTAAATATTTAGTAATATAAACAGGAAAAATATCTTTATCTAATGGTTTTATAATTTATAGAAACCTCTTATAATATTAATCAGAATAGTTTGCAAATAATTAAAACTGTACTTAGTTGAGGGGGAAAAGGGATGTTAGAGCTTCCAGAAGTAAGAGTAATATCAGAACAGCTAAAAAATCGCGTAGTAGGAAGAAGGGTTCAGCGTGTTATGCCACCAACAAAGGTACACAAATTTTGTTGGTTTAATGGCGAACCCAGTGAGTATGGGGAGAAGCTTAAGGGGAGCAAGATTACAGGAGCAGAAGGCTTTGGTATTTTTGTAGAGATTAACTTTGACAATGGCTATAAGCTTTGTGTGAATGATGGCATTAATATGCGTTTAGTAGACGGTGAAAATAGGCCAAAGGATTTTCAGCTTTTTATAGAGTTTGAAGAGGGTGAAGCCTTGGTATTTACAGTAGCTATGTATGGAGGTATTTATTTATATCAAGGGGAGTATGATAATAGCTATTATCTAGCAAGTAAGGAGGCCCTTTCTCCTTTTTCAGAAGCTTTTAAGGCGTATTATATGGAGCTATTGGCAAAGAGTAAGCCTAGCTTAAGTCTGAAGGCTTTTTTAGCTACAGAACAACGCTTCCCTGGTATCGGAAATGGTGTTCTACAGGACATCCTCTTTGAAGCAGGTATGCACCCAAAACGCAAGCTTCAAACCCTAAGTGAAGAGGATAAGGAAAAGTTGTTTAGGTCCATAACGGAGGTCTTGCTAAAGATGATACAAGGAGGAGGGCGAGATACAGAAAAGGACCTCTTGGGACAAAAGGGTGGATACAAGACACAAATGTCAAAAAATACAATGGCCCTAAGTTGTCCAAAATGTGGAGGGGAAATTATAAAAGAAACATACTTAGGAGGCTCTGTGTATTATTGTGAGCACTGTCAGCCACTTGTAAAATAATAAGAGGGTATATTAAGCCTAGAGCCAACACTTAATATACCTCCTTTGACCTATAAGAAATGAAAAGTTTAAAGCAGATGGTGTATAATAAAGACAAAATAAATGACTATGTAAAGTAGAAAGGAATCACCTATGCCAATAAATGACTTTGTAGAAACAAGGTTAACTTATCGAAGGATTAAAAGAGAGGGAGATACAGATTATTTTATAGAGACAGATAATTATCCTATTAATCTGCAACTCGATTTACCCTATTTATCCCGTATCCAATTTCCACGTTCACGGGCCATTTTAGTGAGGACAACCCCTAAAAGTAAATGGGTGACACTCCATATATTAAGGGATATAGACCTTTATTCAAGCTTTGCAAACTTTGAAATGGCATTAGAGTACGGGCCACTTCACATAGAACAAAAAGAAGGTTATATAGAAGTAAGAAGAAAATAGATAAGTGAGGGGAAAGGCTTTGAAAATCAATCGTTTAATTGAAATAATGGTACTTCTATTAAATAAACGGACCCTAACAGCTAAAGAGTTAGCTGATCGCTTTCAGGTTTCTACACGAACCATTTATCGGGATATAGAGATTTTATCAGCCTCTGGAATTCCTGTTTATATGACCCAGGGAGCTGGGGGAGGGATTTCTCTCCTAGAAGAATATTGTGTTAACCGCACCTGCTTATCAGTAGAAGAGAGAGAAAATCTTATGCTAGCTCTTCAGAGCTTGCAGTCTACTAGCTGTGTAGAGGTTAAGCCTGCTATGGAAAAGTTGAGGAGTATCTTTAAAAAACAAAATGAGCAAAATTGGGTACAAGTAGATTTATCCAGTTGGGGACCTACTTCCATAACTAAAGACAACTTTGATCTTTTAAGGCAAGCTATTTTAGATAGGCGACTGCTTCGCTTTAACTATGTCAATACCATGGGACAAAAGGGGGAGAGGTTAATAGAGCCTTTGCAACTACTCTATAAAGGACAAGCCTGGTATTTGTATGGGTATTGTCGCCTAAAACATGCCATTCGCTTATTTAAGGTAAGTCGCATTAAGCAGCCTGTCCTTCAAGAAGAGACCTTTCCTAAAAGAGGGCTAGAAGAAGTTAGAGAAGAAAAGACAGAGATAGATAGTAGCTATTCCATTCATTTAAAATTAAAGTTTAAACCTTCCAGCCTTTATAGGGTATATGATACTTTTGAAGAAGAAGAAATCTTCCTTACAGAACAAGGAGAGTACGAGGTCAATACTTGCTTCCCAGAGGGAGAATGGATAGAAAGTTTTATCCTTTCTTTTGGAAATGAAGTGCAAGTTTTAGAGCCTGAGTGGCTTAAAGAACGTATTAAACAAAAGCTTTTGCAAACTTTACAGCAATATGAGTAGAGCAAAGACCATGCAAATAAGAAAGATAAGAGGGGACAGTTCACAACTTAAGGGGGAAAAGTTGTGAACTGTCCCTTTATTATTCTTTTTCTTAAGGGGCAAGGTTTTACTTGTTTATGGCTTCCTCATAGAGTTGGTTAGCTCTTTGCCAATTAATGAGATTGAACCAATTATCAATATAGGCACCACGGTCATTTTGATTTTTAAGATAATGAGCATGCTCCCAGAGGTCGATGGCAACAAGAGGCTTTAATCCCAACGGGATAGGCGTATTCTGATTAGCTGTAGTTGCTAATAGAAGATTGCCATTAGGGTCTGTAAGTAGCCAAGCCCATCCAGCACCAAAGGTACTAAGGGCTACTTGTTTAAACAAAAAGTTCCAGTCCATCGTGCTTCCAAAGTCTCTTATAATAGCTGAGCGAAGAGTACCACTAGGTATTTGATTACTGGAGGGGGATAACCCCTTCCAGAAAAAACTGTGATTATAGTTGCCCCCAGCATTGTCTGAGATAGCTGGGCGGGCATCTTCAGGAAGTTGATCGCCATAAGCTAAGAGCTCTTCTAGGGTATGATTCTTAAGTTCTGGATAAGGTGATAAAAATCTATTGAGTTCAGAGACGTATTTTTGATGGTGTTTCGTGTGATGAATTTGCATGGTTTGTGTATCGATATAAGGTTCTAAGGCAGAATAACTATAGTTGAGGGGTGGGAGGATGAAATTACCCCGATTATCTTTTAGTCCCAGGGTAGGTGTAGCACTCATAGCTTCAGTAGAAGTACCTGGGATAGTGAGATTAAAAGGAACTTCAGGGGAATTAGGGCTAGTATAAAGCATATAGGGTGTATTTCCCATAGCTCCACTATAATTAATAGGACCATTAGGGTTAGTTGAAATAATAATGTTACCAGAAGGAATGTTTGTAGGGGTATTCATGTTGTTAGGCACATTGGGGTTAGGCATATTGGGGCTAGGCGTATTGGGGTTAGGTATATTAGTGTTAGAGTGAGTAGTTTTGGTATTATTACTATTTAGATGAGTTGAGGTGTTGTTAGAAGTATTATAAGGTGTCAAATCTTGGGGGGCTGTACGTGGGTTAGAGGTATGAGAAGTATTAGGGGCATTACGGGTATAGTTGCTAGAACGCTTAGGTGTAGCTAATGAGAGAAGTGCTAGCGATGCAAATTTATTCATAAATTATATCCTTTCATTAAATAAGGTATCATTAATATAATATTAAGTAAGATGACAGTGTGCTCCTAGTTATTTGGAAAAATGGAAATTTCATAGGGATGTTTTTATGGAAGTATAAGATGATAGACATCAAATGACAAAAAATGCTGACAAAAAATATGAAATTTTACAATAATACATATTTGTTGTACTAGAATTAAAAGTGTGTAGAATGTATAATTATATTGTACGATAGGGTATTCGAATGAATATAAAATAATAAGAAGGAGTGGTTACATGAACTTAAAAGGTACGAAAACAGAAAAAAACTTGATGGAGGCTTTCGCAGGAGAATCGCAAGCTAGAAATAAGTATACATATTTTGCTTCTAAAGCTAAAAAAGAGGGTTATACTCAGATTGCCGCTCTATTTGAACAAACAGCAAACAATGAAAAAGAGCATGCAAAGATTTGGTACAAGTTACTTCATGGAGGAATAGGCAATACAGCAGATAACCTTAAGGATGCTGCTGCAGGTGAGAACTGGGAATGGACAGATATGTATGCAGGTTTTGCCAAAGATGCTAAAGAAGAAGGCTTTGATCATATTGCCTTTTTATTTGAAGAAGTAGCCAAGATTGAGAAAGAGCATGAAGAACGTTATCTTAAGCTTTTACAGAATGTTGAAGAGAAACAAGTTTTTCAAAAAGAAGAAGAAGTAGAATGGATTTGTAGTAATTGCGGTCATATTCATAAAGGTAAAGATGCACCTGGCATTTGTCCAGTATGTGCTCATCCACAAAGCTATTTTGAAGTAAGAGCAACTAATTATTAAATAACAAACTACCCCCTATACTTGGAGTGATTAAATGTCAATCTATAAATCCAAGTATAGGGGGTTATTTTTTGGAGAAAATAGAAGTAAATAAGTCATAGAGGAGGCAACAAATGAAAAAAGAAGATAAACGTGAAGCAGAGCTACAAAGTCGTATGGACCATATGAAAGATGCTAAAAATGCGGGGAATGGTTTTAAAAGTACTATGAGTTCAGGAACAGTTGGTGCAGGAGATGCCTTTAGTAATACGAAAAGATAGTATAGTTTTCCCCTTTAATATAGGGGAACTATACTATCTTTTTATATAGGATTAGAAAAGTCCCACTTTAGATTAAAAGTGGAGCTTTCTTAGGATAGGGTATCTAGTCTAGCCTAAGTTTTCTACAAATTGTTTAAAGTGAGTAAGTCCTTCGGATGTCATCTTAAAGACGCCAGCATCTTCTAGGACACGGGTAAATTTTTTGCCTAAAGCAGCTTGAAGGAAGGCATCCAGGTCTTCGTTAGGAGAATAAACCTTTTTCAATTCTTCTGCCCAAGGAAGATGATAAGCCGCAACTTCCACGGGTTCACCTTTGATGTAGGATTTGATAGTTTCTAGTTCTCCTAGAAGTCTGCCTGGTAATATAGCTAAGCCCATTACCTCAATAAGGCCAATGTTTTCTTTTTTGATATGTTGGACATCTTCATGGGGATGGAAGATGCCTAGAGGATGCTCAGGGCTTGTCCGATTATTCCGTAAGACAACCTTTAGGACATATTCATTATCACGTTTTTCAGCGATAGGGGTGATGGTGTTATGGCGTATGTCCTCTGTAGAAGCGAGAATACCTACTTCTTGATCTGAATAAGTCATCCATTTTTGGTAGATGAAATCAGTAGCTTCTGCAACAGCTTCCAAATCAGGGCTACTTAGTTCGATGGTAGAAAGAGGCCAGTTAAGAAGCTTGCAAGTCACATGAGGAAAAGCCTTCATTTTAAATTCAAATAGGGTGGTTGCATTGTGAATAGGGAAGGTATAACAACCCCCTTGATAGTGTTCATGAGATAAAATAGAGCCCCCTACGATGGGTAGGTCTGCATTAGAACCAATAAAATAGTGAGGGAACTGTTCCACAAAGCCTAAAAGATTATAAAAGCTATCTTTAGTCAGTTGCATAGGCTCGTGGGTTTCAGAAAGCAAAATACAATGCTCATTATAGTAAAGATAAGGTGAGTATTGAAGTCGCCAATTTCTATCATTAATATGAAGACTTATTGTACGATGATTAGCTCGGTCTGGAAGTTTAATAGTTCCAGCATAACCTTCATTTTCAATACATAGAAGGCATGCGGGATATTTATTAGGTGGAGCTGTCTTAAGTCGTGCAATTTCCTTTGGGTCCTTCTCAGGTTTAGAAAGGTTAATGGTAATATCTAGGGCGCCATAGGGGGAGTCTACATTGAAAAACACATTTTTAGCTATACGACTCATTTTGATATAATTAACTGCTTGG
>JAEZKI010000042.1 GCA_023415525.1 Bacillota bacterium
ACTCAGGACTGTAGAATTAGCAGGTTATAAATTAGAATACCGTATCACTCAAGATTCATTTTTTCTTATTGGTATCGTTTATATTCCTAAGCACTCCCCTTTAATTTTACGTATTAACCTTCGTTCCATTGAAGATGTAACACCTCTCAAAACATCCTATTGCCCCAAAGATATAGAAGAAGCTATGCAAGCTTATAAATGTAAAGAACCCCTTTACTTTGAACTAAGCAATGCGAGAAAAGGCTTTGACCGCGTCTTTATGCATCTTTCAAACTACGAGAGAATAACTGAGTTTAATAATGAGACCCATACCTGCTTTGTTCAACTCTTTTACTATCCTTTTGATGAAGAGGAACTCATTGATATTCTTATTTCCTTCGGTCCTATTATTAAAGTTATTGGGCCTGCCAGCATTAGAAAATCATTAATAGAACGCCTAAAGACACAACATATGCTATTTAAAACCCATTAATATTTCTCTTGATATTTTTAATTTTTTTGAATATATTATACATATAAGGTTGCTTACAGCCAAATCTGCTCTCACCTCATAAGTGAAACTGCAAAAGCAACCTGTTATTAAAAGGCATATACAGCCATTCAATAAGGTCTTGCGATCCTATGATCTCGCTGGTTCGAATCCAGCCTCATACTTATCGTATGAGTGGCGGAGTTTGGTCAAACGCACAAGTTAAAAGCATGCCTTGAAAAAATTTAAGGGGACTTATAGTCCCCTTAAATTTTCTAGGAGAAAAGCATTCTTTGCTTTCTCCACTCACAAATAGCCTAAAGACACTAACAGCCACCTTAACTCATTGGTGGGCTACTTCCACATTTGGGGGTATAGAGTTTGATTCCCTACAAGTAAAAAGTGCCTTGAAGGTTATTTTTTATTCCTTTATCTCTTTATAACTACCAACAATTCTAAAACCTCCCTTCAAAATATCTTCCTTAGTAATATGCTTATCTAAATGCATACAATATATCTTATTTCTATGGACAGCCAAATCCAATAAATTTTAACATTTCACACCTCGCAAACTTTTTTTCATGAATTTTCTATTAATTAGCTTTATTATAAGCTTACAAGGTTACTTACAGCAACTTTCTCACCTGCCAAGTGAAAAAATAGTAACCTGTTCTAGAAAGGCACCAACAGCCGTATATTAAGTTGTCACTAGTTCGACTCTAGTCTAATAAAGAGGCATCTTTATTGGTAGCTCAGTTGGTAGAGCACGAAAATGCGTGCCTTGTAACTAAAGACGCCTTATCAGCAACAACCTTATTGCTCCAAACTTTAAGTCCACGCCAGGAGTATTCCTTAGAGAATATTAAGGGTTCGAATCCCTATGCAATGGTGGAAGGCGTCTTGAATTTATCATTTAATGAAGGAGAGACTTTTTATGAAAAATAAGTTTTTATCATTTTTAAAAAAAGAAACAAATATTACCTATACAGAAAATGGAGCAGTTGCTCTAAAGACTACCAATAGCAGCCTTTTGGACCTCTTTGGTACCATTGGTAGTCTTCGAACACGTCATGAAAGTGATATCGAGCGTCTCTTTAGTGCTGCTTTTGCAGAAGATTCTTTACTTGCTACTAAAATGGCCTTTTACACACGTAATATCCGTGGTGGACTGGGTGAACGTCGTACCTTTAGGGTTATTCTTAAATATTTAGCTACATTAGCACCTGAAATAGTGATTAAGAACTTTGATGCCATTGCTTTATTAGGCCGTTATGATGACTTTTATACCTTAGTAGATACTCCTATCGAAGAGGCGATGTGGACCTATCTTAAGGAACAGCTCGCTCTAGACCTAAGAAACTACCATGCCAATGAGCCTATTAGCTTACTCGCTAAATGGCTAAAGTCTGTCAATGCTAGTTCAGAGGAAACCACTCGCCTAGGTAAGTTAACTGCCAAAAATCTTGGCCTTTCTGAAAAAGCTTATCGACAAACCCTCTCTAAGCTTCGCAAATATATTGATGTGACAGAAGTTAAAATGTCTAGTCAAAACTGGAGTGAGATTGCTTATGAGCATGTACCTTCTAGAGCTATGTTTATCTACCGTAAGGCTTTTAAAGCTCACGATGAAGAAGGATTCATAAAGTACATAAGCGCTGTTACTCATGGAGAAGCTAAGGTTAATGCAAGTACATTATACCCCTATGATCTTTTAGAACAACTTGGCCTCACCACATACGGTTCAAATTTCTCTTTTTGTCATTATGATGCCTTACTAGAGGCGCAATGGAAGAGTCTTCCTAACTATGTGGCAGGTGAGCAGAATGTGCTTATTATGGCCGATACTTCTGGCTCTATGTTTGGCCGTCCCATCCACTCCTCTATTGGTTTAGCGATTTACTTTGCAGAACGTAATAAGGGTGCTTTTAAAGATACTTTTATGACCTTCTCTAGCAGGCCTTCCTTAATTAATATAAAGGGCAATACCCTCTATGATAAAATTAAATGCATTCCTGCTATTGTGGAGAATACAGACCTAGAAGCTGCTTTTCAACTTATTTTGACTGTAGCTGTAAAAAATAAACTTCGATTTGAGGAACTTCCCGTTTCTTTGGTGGTTATTACGGATATGGAGTTTGACTTTGCAACAACTTCTAGAGGTAACTGGACCTTTTATGATAGCATGGTTAAAAACTATGCCACTCATGGCTATGTTATTCCTAATGTTATCTTCTGGAATGTTAACGCTAAAAATGATGTATTCCAGGTTACCTCAAACTATAAGGGCGTTCAAATGGCAAGTGGTCACTCTCCCTCTGTTTTTAAATCCATCTTAGCCAACATTGGTAAGTCCCCTTATGATGCCATGGTATCTGTGTTAAATGATCCCATGTATGACTTAATCACTGTCTAAAGGATTCTTCCCATGTATTTATTAGTAGAATAAAAAGGCGATACTCCCATTAATTGGATAGCATCGCCTTTTATTTTTGATTTTATCTTCTATTTCATGTCTTTCTCAGTGAATAGCTTATGCATAGGGTGAGCACTACATGAAAAGAAGACAATTAGTCATTGTCTTCTACAGGGTGATCCTTTATAAATTTTTCTCGGCAATCCCAAGAACAAAAGAAATGTTCTTTCTCATGGCGTAAAACACGATAGGCCTCTTGTTTTTCAATTTCTTTACCACATACAGGATCTATTACTTGCTCTCTAGCCACCTGCGCTGAAACATTAGGTGTCTTTTCAATGACTTTTATTTCTCCATTAATAATACTAATCCCTTGAATATTAGGGTTATCCTTATTCATTTTTAATATTTTTCTAATTTTTAATGCATACCGTACTAAATTAATAAGGCTTACAATTAAAATAACTGCAAAAATATTTAATACTAATTCCATATACCTCATCACCTTCTTTTAAGCTTTTCCCATTCAAGCCAACCCATATAAATAATTCCAGTTCCTTCCCCTTCTATAAATACAATCAAAAACCGCTGCTTTAATTACTGCGCTTCTTTTTCTTCCGTTATTTCCTCTATCATCTCTTCTTCTACTTCTTGTTCTGCATTTTTTTGTGCCTCAATCTCAAGGTATCTTGAAAAAATCCCTTGAACAAAGTAAGAATCAATAGCCACACTTAGCCCAGGCGCTACGATAATAATAAGAGGCATTTTAAAAGTGACAAAAACAATAGCTATTTTAGCTATGGTTAAGATAATAGTTGTTAAAAGATGACGATGTACTAATACAAAAGCTGTTGTAAACATAGTGAAGGTCTTCATATGAAACCGAGAGAGTAATGCCCAAATATAGGTTGAGAGATGGGTCATTTCAAAAATAAAAACAATTCCTACAGGTACAATAAATCGCATAGCACCTTGTAAGCTATCATTTAATGTACCTTCTATAGCTATAAAAATATACAAGCTTGCACTTACTACCGCCATCAATGAAAGGAGAGCAAGAGGAATAGATTGCTTAAAGTTCATTTTAAAACTATAGAAAAAATCACGTGTAATACTTGTAGATTCCTTACGCATTTTTTTACCTAATACATAATAGAGAGCTGTCGTTGAAGCTCCAACTGTTACTAATGGAATACTACAAATCCACCAATAAAAGGAAAGTATCATTACATCTGCCACTTCGCTAAGTGCCACCCATATTGGTGCGTCTAAGTCAAATAAGCCTTTCATTCTAAATCCTCCTCAAATATATTCATCAAATAGTATTATTATACTACAGAGTTCCATACTTTTCTATAGTCTTTCCCTCTCTATCCAAACTACTTTTTTGAATCTCCTCCATTATACCCATGATTCAATGTATACAATATGAAGAAAAAGATTTATACTAGAAATAAATCAATCTATTTTTTACTATTTTTTAAAAAAGTATTGTATTATGCATAAAGTGGTGTATAATTATGCATAAATACTTATATATATTTAAACAAGGGGGATTTATCTTATGAAAGAAAAGGTTGTATTAGCTTATTCAGGTGGTTTAGACACCTCTGTTATTATTCCATGGCTTAAAGAAAATTATGATTATGATGTTATTGCTGTTTGCATCAATGTTGGTCAAGATGCTGAACTCGTTGGCTTAGAAGAAAAAGCCTTATCAATGGGGGTTAGTAAAGTTTTTGTAGAAAACGTAAAAGATGAATTTATGAAAGAATATGTTTTCCCAATGATTCAATCTGGTGCTGTTTATGAATCTAAATACTACTTAGGGACTTCTATTGCGCGTGCTGTTATTGCTAAGACACTTGTTAGAATTGCCCTTCAAGAAGATGCTGTTGCTATTTGCCACGGTTGTACAGGTAAAGGAAATGACCAAATTCGTTTTGAGTTAGGTATTGCTGCTTTAGCACCTCATCTTAAAGTTATTGCTCCATGGCGTATTTGGGATATTTCCTCTCGTGAAGAAGAAATTGCTTACTTAGAAGCAAGGAATCTTCCTGTTCCTATGAAAAAAGAAGATAGTTATAGTCGTGACCGCAATATGTGGCATATCTCTCATGAAGGTTTGGAACTGGAAAACCCTTGGAATGCTCCTAACTATGAAACACTTCTTAAGTTAGGTGTTTCTCCTGAGCAAGCACCTGATCAACCTACTACCATTACACTTACTTTTGAAAAAGGTGTTCCTACTCATTTAGATGGGCAGGCTATGGACCCTTCTAGTTTACTTGAAAAACTCAATGAATTAGGTGGAGCTAATGGTATTGGTATTGAAGATATTGTGGAAAACCGTGTAGTGGGTATGAAATCTCGTGGCGTTTATGAAACACCTGGTGGTGTCATTCTTTACAAGGCTCACGAAGAGCTTGAACACCTTACCCTTGATCGTGAAACCTATCGTTACAAACAAGAAGTGGCTCTTCAATTTGCAGATCTTATTTACAATGGCAAATGGTTTACCCCTCTTCGTGAAGCTCTTCAAGCTTTTGTAGAAAGTACACAACAAGTTGTAACAGGTGAAGTCAAGCTTAAACTTTATAAAGGCAATATTATTCCTCAAGGCTCTCAATCTCCTTATTCTCTTTATAGTGAAGATTTAGCCAGCTTTACAACAGGTGATCTTTACGATCATAAAGATGCAGGTGGTTTCATTACACTTTATGGCCTTCCACTACGTGTAAGAGCCCTTATGCAACAACAAAAGAAAAACTAATTCATACTATTTCCATTTAAAAGGGACTGCTCTAAAATAGTCAAAGCTTATTTTTGACATTTTGCAGCAATCCCTTTTTAGAGTTTATTTTGACTTTGATTATCTATTTATTTTTAGGAGGCTACTAATGAAATTATGGGGCGGCAGATTTGCCAAAGAAACCGATACTTTAACAGACCATTTTAATTCGTCTATTTCTTTTGATCAACGACTTTACAAACAAGATATTCTTGGAAGTGTAGCGCATGTAGCCATGCTTAGTAAACAGCATATCCTTACAGAAGAAGAAGGAAAATGTATTCAAGAAGGGCTTCTTTGCTTACTTGAAGATATTGAGAAAGGAACAGTTACCTTTGATGAAAAAATGGAAGATATTCATATGAATATCGAAACCTTATTAATTACTCGTATTGGCGCTGTTGCCAAAAAAATGCATACAGGACGTAGCCGTAACGATCAAGTTGCCTTAGATGTACGCCTTTATGTACGTGATGAAGTCAAAGAACTTCAGAAACTTGTTTTAAATCTTATGCAGACGCTGGTTCAATTAGCCTCTGAGCACATGGAGACCATTATGCCTGGCTATACCCATCTTCAACGTGCCCAACCTATTACCTTGTCTCATCACTTAATGGCTTACTTTGAAATGCTTAAAAGAGACTATAAACGTTTAGAGTTTACTTATCACAGCACCAATTCCCTTCCTCTTGGAAGTGGTGCTTTAGCTACTACGACTTATCCTTTAGATCAGCAACAAAATCACGATCTAAAGG
>JAEZKI010000106.1 GCA_023415525.1 Bacillota bacterium
AAATAATAGAGAGCAGATTATCAATATGATAAAAACATTGCAAAAGGAAGAAAATAAATGTGTGGAATAGGTGGAGCAATTTTAAAAGGTTCAAAAGAGATAGATAAGAGTATTCTAGAGAATATGACTAAACTGATTATACATAGAGGACCAGATGGGGAAGGTATTTGGATTAAAGGGAATGTGGGACTTGGACATAGAAGATTATCTATTATTGATTTAAGTGAGCATGCTAATCAGCCCTTTAAAAATCAGAATTATGTACTTGTATTTAATGGTGAGATCTATAATTACTTAGAGTTAAAAGAAGAATTGAAAACTTACCCTTATAGGACTCAAAGTGATACAGAAGTCATTCTAGCAGCATATGAAAAATGGGGAAAAGATTGCGTTACGCATCTAAAAGGTATGTGGTCTTTTATTTTATATGATCAAAAGAAGTCTACTATCTTTTGCTCAAGAGATCGTTTTGGGATTAAACCTTTTTATTATTATGAGACAGAAAAGGGCATTTATTTTGCTTCTGAAATCAAACAGTTTACATGTCTTGAGGAGTGGAAGGCAGAAGCTAATATAGATAGGTTAAAGGACTTTCTTTTATTTGAGATGTTTGATTATACAGAAGAAACCATGTTTAAAGGGGTTAAGCAACTACGTCCAGGGACTAATCTAGAATATAATCTAAAGAATCATAGCTATCAAATTTGTACTTACTATGATATTAAAGATAATATTAAATTATCCAAGGGTGAAAATATAAAAAAAGAGCTATGTGACATACTTAGACAATCTGTAAAGGAACATATGCAGTCAGATGTAACCATAGGCTCCTGTCTATCGGGTGGGTTAGATAGCTCATCTATAGTTATGTTAGTCAACGAATTAAAAGATAAAGCCATAAAGCAAGAGGTTGTATCTTCTTGCTTTGAAAATAAAAGATATGATGAGCAAGAATATATCGATGAAGTGGTGAAAAAAGCAGATATTAATATACATAAGGTATACCCGGATTTTGAAAATCTTTTTAAAGAACTTGATCAAATAACATGGCACCAAGATGAGCCTTTTGGCTCCACTAGTATTTTTGCACAGTGGAATGTTTTTAAGGAAGCTAAGAAAAATGATATTAAAGTTATGTTAGATGGTCAAGGAGCAGATGAAGTATTTTGCGGATATAATGGCTTTTATAGTGCCTATTTGGGAGAATTACTACGAAAAGGAAAGCTTATTTGCTATAAAAAGGAAGTAAAGTCGCTAAAAAAGTATTATAATTATAAAACAAGTGATATAATAAAAGCATCTGTAAAATATTTAATACCGAATAGTGTTAAAGCTAAAATAAAGATAAAACTTGATAGAAGTAGTTTTAACTGGATTGATATTAATGAGAAATATTATAGTGAGTATCTAAAAAAGCTTTATAAGCAGAAAATAAAAGATTTAAGGAGCTATTCTTTTAATCAGATAGCCCTAGAAAGTTTACCGAAGCTGCTTCATTATGAAGACAGAGATTCTATGGCATTCTCTATAGAGGCTAGGGTCCCTTTTTTAGATAAGACACTTGTAGAATATGTATTAGGATTACCATCTAATAAAAAGATTTATAATGGTACAACTAAATACTGTTTAAGAGAAGTCATGGAAGGTATATTACCAGATAAGGTGAATGCTAGAAGAGATAAGATGGGCTTTGTCACACCAGAAGAAGTTTGGATAAGAGAGAATAGAGCATTATTTAGAAAAGAATTCCAAGAGGCGTGTTTAAGGTTAGAAAAACTTATAGATGGTGATAAAGCACTGGCTTGGTTTGATGAATTAGTAGCATCAAATCGTAAGATAGATTTTACCATATGGCGAGTGATATCAGCTGGTTATTGGGTAAAGGTTTTTGATGTTAAATTTGAGTAACGGAGGTCCGAAAGTGAAGGTAGACTTACTAGATTTAAAAAGACAATATCATATGTTACAAGGAGAGATAGATAAAGCTATAAAAGAGGTACTAGAGAATACACATTTTATTATGGGGGCCAATGTAAAACAATTGGAGCAAAGTATAGCTGAGTACACGGGTGTTAAGCATGCTATTGCCGTTGCTAATGGTACAGATGCGCTTATGATTTGTCTTAAAGCATTAGATATTGGACCAGGAGATGAAGTAATTACAACACCCTATACATTTTTTGCTTCTGCAGAAACGACATCAACTTTAGGTGCTACGCCTATTTTTGTAGATATTGATCCTCAAACATTAGAAATGGATGCTACAAAGTTAGAAGCAGCTATTACAGAAAAAACAAAAGCAATCATACCAGTACATATTTTTGGGCAAATGTGTGATATGGATCCTATTATGGAAATCGCTAATAAGTACAATATACCTGTCATTGAAGATGCTTGTCAGGCCATAGGTGCTGAATATAAGGGCAAAAGAGCAGGTTCTATTGGTCTCATGGGGACATATTCTTTCTTCCCTAGTAAGAATCTGGGGTGCTATGGAGACGGTGGTATGATTACGACTAACAGCGACGAAATGGCTGAAAAGGTAAAGATGCTGAGAGCCCATGGTGCAAGGGTAAAATATCACCACGAGATTATAGGCTATAATAGCCGCTTAGATGAAATTCAAGCAGCCATATTAAATGTAAAGTTACCTTATTTGGATCATTGGCTAGAACAAAGAATGGAACATGGACATTACTATACTGAAAATTTGAAAGGGTTGCCTGTAATACCACAAACTGAAAGTGAAGCTTGTAAGCATATTTATCATCAATACTGTATTCAAGTAGAACAAGCTGAGCTTAGAGATAAGCTCATTAGTTTTTTAAATGAAAAGGGTATTTCCACAGCTATTTATTATCCAGTACCTGTTCATTTATTAGAAGCTTATAAAGAGCAACCTCAAAAAGAGGGAAGTTGTCCAGTAACAGAAATGGTATGTAAGCGTACCCTCGCGCTACCAATGTATCCTGAATTATCTAAAGAAGAACAAGATTATGTTATAAGTAAGATAAGAGAGTTTTTTCAAGCATAAATAAAAAACGTAGAGGAGGTATATATGTCGGATTATTTCGTACATGAATCGAGTTATATAGATGAACCATGCAGCATAGGGAAGGGTACAAAAATATGGCACTTCTCTCATGTAATGAAGGACTCTATTATAGGGGATAGGTGTAATATTGGACAAAATGTAGTAATTTCTTCTGGGGTAAAATTAGGTAATGGTGTAAAAGTACAGAACAATGTATCTGTTTACACAGGAGTAGAATGTGAAGATGATGTTTTTCTAGGACCATCATGTGTATTTACTAACGTTATCAATCCAAGGAGTTTTATTGAAAGAAAAGAAGAATATAAAAGGACACTTTTAAAAAAGGGTTCAAGTATAGGTGCTAATGTAACCATTGTATGTGGTATTACCATAGGCAAATATGCACTTGTTGGTGCGGGAACAGTAGTTATTAGGGATGTACCTGATTATGCCATTGTGGTAGGGAATCCAGCTCGTATTATTGGCTACACATGTAAATGTGGCAATAAACTAGAATGGCTAGGTGATAAAGGAAATTGCCTACGATGCTGCAACACATATGCAATACAAGATGAAAAAATAGTACCAATTAGGGAGGTTTAAAAATGAATAAGGAAATGATTTTAAGCAAAATACATAACAAGGAAGCTGTAGTAGGTGTAGTTGGTTTAGGCTATGTAGGGTTACCTTTAGCGGTAGAAAAAGCAAAAGCAGGATTTAAAACGATAGGTTTTGATGTGCAGTCTCAAAAAGTAGATATGGTTAATGAGGGACATAATTACATAGGAGATATTGTAGATGAAGATTTAAATGAAGTTGTAAAATCAGGTATGCTTAGTGCTACAAGTGATTTTTCCTTTATTAAGGATGTAGATTTTGTGGCCATTTGTGTTCCTACACCTCTAGATGCTTATCAACAACCGGATATTAGTTATGTAAAAGCTTCTACAGAAGCAGTTGCAAAATACCTACATAAGGGGATGGTAGTTGTTTTAGAAAGTACAACCT
>JAEZKI010000109.1 GCA_023415525.1 Bacillota bacterium
GGAATATATTCAATGGACAGCTTGGCTTGAAGGAATAAGTGAGGCAAGTGAACAAGATTTCCTTGATTATTATATACTATCAGAGAAAGAAGAAAAAGAAATTCAAAAAATGATTGATGAAATAGCAAGTATATCATAATATTCAAATCCCCCCTTACTAACTAAACTAAAATAAAAACTTATACTAAAGACAACGTGCCCCCAGCTTACCAAGGATGAAATGGATGAAGCAATCAATAAAGGAGAATTTATTCTCTATCATGATGGTGAAAAGGTGAAGGTAGCAAGAAGTGTAAATAGCTTTGTAGCCACTACTCAAGATAAGGGTGAAAGCTTCAAAAAGATTAAGATAGTAGAAGCCATGCACATGATTCATGACGATATTAGAAAGACTGCAGAGGACAGCTATCTAGGGAAGTATGCCAACAGTTATGATAATAAGTGCCTCTTAATTACAGCCATTCAAGGTTACTTGGATCAACTTGTACTAGATGGGATACTAGATGATTCGTATAGTAATCGAGTTTGCATTGATATAGAAAGTCAAAGGGTATATCTAAAATCTATTGGTGTGAATGTAGAAGCACTAACTGAAAAGGAGATTAAGGAATATAACACTAAAGATAAGGTGTTTTTAGGAGCCAGTATGAAAATACTAGATGCTATTGAGGATATTACTTTAGGTATTGCAATTTAGGTAATGCACATTATATTTAGCGTTGTACTATAAAGAAATAAATGGTGTAATTTTCTGAAAATAATAAAAAGAGGTAAAGGGAATGAAGAAAAGATATATATTATTTCTACTAGTATTGATTGTACCTGTAATGGTGTTAGCAAATTCAACCGTTAATTTGAAACAAGAATCCAAGCGACCTAACTCAATGGATGCGACTAAGAAAGTGAAAATAATCTTTAATAGTTGGGATGATTGTAAAGCCCAAGGTGATATCGTAAAGGGTGAAAAACTCATTAAAATAGCTCCTAGTTCAGAAATAGATTTAAATAGTGTATATACATGCATATATGCTGAACGAATAGGAGATACGAATAAATTTATAGCTACTTATGAGCAAGAGTATTTTTCTGGTGAAGTAAGTGTAATTTTTGATAGCTGGGATGAATGCAAAAAACAAGGAGCTACAGTAAAAGGAGAAGTACTTAGTACGATGAATGATGTAGCAAAAATAGATGTAGAAGCTAATTATCGTATGACTGAGGCCCATAGACTTCAAGAAACAAATAAGTTTGTTGCAACTTACAAGTTAGAACAATAATATCTCATGGGTACTCAAGAATGAATGGACAAATTTTCAGCACACCAAGTCATAAATGGAACTTGGGGAGAAGTATGGATTGATGGAACCTACATGGCAGAGGTTACAGCCTTTGTAGCCAAGGTGACACTAGAAAAAACAGATGTCAACATGACACGACGATTAGCAAAAGCACAAAAAGTTATAGGATATTCTTGTTCAGGGCAATTAACGCTTAACAAGGTATCCTCTTTTTTTATCAAAAAGTTGAGTGAGGATATGAAAGTAGGTAAGCAAACCGTTTGCACTATCATTTCTAAGCTTGATGATCCTGATGCTAACGGTGCAGAACGAGTAGTGATTAAAGATGCAGTCTTTGATGAACTTACACTTGCAAATTGGGCAGCTAAGACGTTGGGAGAAGAACAAGTGAACTTTACTTTTAGCGATTGGGATTTATTAGACACGATTTAAGACATTTTTTAGGACAACATTGGAGGACAACATGAGTTTAATTGATAAATTATTACAGATGGACAAAGCCAAATTTACACAACTACCTACAAGAGAGGTAGAACTAAATAGGCTAACAGAAGCCTTTGGAGAATCTTTTAAGGTAAAATGTAAAGCCATTGATGGAGAAAGGTATGCAGATATTCAACGTTCAGCTATTGACCTTAATAAGAAGGGAGGGTTAAGAAATATTAATCTCTATGAAATGCAAGTACTTACTGTAATTGATGGAGTGGTTGAGCCTAGCTTAAAGGATCAAAGACTACTTGCCTACTTTGGATGTGTCACGCCTAAAGAATTGGTTAAAAAGCTTTTCCTTGCAGGAGAGATTGCAGAGCTATCCAACGTCATTACTGAACTTTCAGGTTATGACAAAGAAGAGGATGAAGAAGAAATAAAAAAGTAGTTGATCAAGACTATGAAATGCAAGTCATGTATCTACTATTCAAATACAAGAGAATGCTACCAAGCGAGTATTACTGGCTTCCTTTAGGGGAAAAAAGAGTGCTCACTTATTTTATGAAGCGTGAAATTGAAGAGAGACAACAAGAGATGCAACACCTCTATGGGGGTGATACCTCATAGCAAAAATTGTAGATGCTATTTTAAGACTGACAGACAATTTCACTCCTACACTAGCCAAAGCAGAAAAAGGCCTTACTCAATACGCTAGACAAGCTCAAAGGGTAGGAAGAGACCTGCAGAGGATAGGTAGCAATATTGAGGGTGTTGGTAAATCACTATCCCTTGGGGTAACAGCCCCACTCCTAGCGGCAGGAACAGCCAGTTTAAAGGCTACTATGGACTTTGATAGTTCGATGTCTAAGGTGCGAGCCTTATCAGGTGCAACAGGAGAAGAATTACTTGCCTTAAAAGAGAAAGCAGTAGAACTAGGAGCCACCACAGCATGGAGCGCTTCAGAAGTTGGGGATGCCATGCAATATATGGCCCTTGCAGGGTGGAATGCTAATGAAATGCTAGAAGGAACAGCAGGTATCCTTTCAGCAGCTAGTGCTACAGGTGAAGAACTAGCAATAGTGAGTGACATCATTACCGATGGCCTAAGTGCCTTTGGACTTCAAGCCAAAGAATCCTCACGTTTTGCAGATATTCTTGCCAGTACAGCCACTAATGCCAATACCACTATAGAAATGATGGGGGAAGCTTTTACCTATGCAGGTTCTGTAGCAGGGGCCTTTAATTATTCAGTAGAGGACACAGCCCTCGCCATTGGCCTTATGGCAAACTCAGGAGTGAAGGCTTCTAATGCAGGGACAGCCTTAAGGAAGATGATGACAGAGCTTAATGGAACGATAGAAGTAACAGGAAAGAATATAGGCACTTATACCATTCAAACAGCCAATGCAGATGGAACTATGAAGCCATTTAGAGAGACATTAGTGTCATTAAGGAGTGCCTTTAAAGGATTAACAGAGGCCGAACGTTCAGCTACAGCAGAGATGTTAGTAGGTAAGACAGGTATGGCAGGGTTACTCGCCATTATGAATACTACAGATGAAGCTTTTAATAGTTTGGCAGATTCCATTGACAATTCCACAGGCTCAGCACAGCAAATGTCAGAAGTCATGTTAGATAACCTAGGAGGGCAACTTACTCTTATCAAAAGTGGTATAGAATCCATAGCCCTATCCATTGGTGAACGATTAACCCCTTATGCAAGAAAGCTGGCAGAGGGAGTGCAAGGTGTAGTTAATAAATTTAATAGCATGAGTGATGCAGAAAAAGACCAAGTGTTAAAAATAGGAGCACTTGTTGCTTGTATACCACCTCTTATATTGGTTTATGGAAAGCTAGTAAAGGGTGTAGGAAAAGTAGTGGTAGGCTTTGGAAAGTTTGGACAACAAGTCAGAAGTGCAGGCTCAATAATGAAGGTTGTCTTTTCACCAGCCAATAAGATAGTGCTCATTATGACAGCTATTGCATTGGTAGTAGCACTCATTATTAAGTATTGGGAACCTTTAAAGACCTTTATGATACAGGTATTTGAACGTATCAAGCAGCTGGCCCTTTCTTGTGGTGTAGATTTTGAAAGGCTAGGGGAAGTGATGGCTAAAGTGAAAGAAGGAATCATCCTAGTTGTGCAGGGTGTGGTTAATATCTTTTTATGGCTATGGGATAAGCTTCATCCTATCCTAGAAAGTATGATGCAAAGTATACAGCTTTTAGCCTCAATATGGATAGGAGCGTTCCAAGGGATACTGACAGGACTAGGGCCACTTATTAATGGAATCGCTAGTGCTTTAGGAGGACTTATTGATTTTATAGCAGGCGTTTTTACTGGTGATTGGGGGAAAGCTTGGGAAGGTGTTGTAAGTCTATTTACTGGTATTTTTGAAGGAATTACTGGTGTTTGTAAAAGTGTCATGAATGGAATTATAGGTTTTATTAATGGAGCTATTAGAGGGATTAATAAACTAGGTTCTTTCAAAATGCCTGATTGGTTAGGTGGAAAAGAGATAGGTCTTAATATTCCACAGATACCAATGCTCTATAAAGGGACAGATAATTGGCAAGGTGGTACAGCTATGATTCATGATAGAGGGGCTGAAATTGTAGACCTACCTAGAGGAACACGAGTTTACCCACATGATGAAAGTATCAAGAAGGCCTTTAATGATGGCGCAAAGCAGGGCACAAATGGAGTGACTATTAATATTTCTAATATGACTGTAAGAAAGCAAAGTGATATAGATGAAATAGCCAGTGCTCTTTATAACCAATTTAAGAAACACGCTTTTAATATGGCTTAGAAAGGAGACATACTATAGATTACTATTTATCATTTAATAACAACGAGGAAAGGCTAAGATTACCAGTCCTTCCTTCCTCTTTTGAGGTCACTATTCCTCATCAGAATACAACAGTCAATATTACAGAACTTGGTGAGATTAATCTCATCGGTAAAACAGGTCTTGCAAGTATGACGATACAAAGTTTTTTTCCTAATCAAGATTATCCATTTTGTTTATATACTGATTATCCCAAGCCTTATGAATGCATTAAGTTACTCCTTAAATGGAAGGAATCAGGTAGACCTATAAGGGTGATAGTGACAGAGACACCCATCAATTATGCCATGGCTATAGAAAGTCTTTCTTACTCGGAAGTAGATGGCACAGGAGATGTATATTTTACCCTTGAATTAAAGGAGTATAAGTTTATCAAGACGCCAGTCTTAGGAACTTCAAGTCAAAATACCTTAACCACACCACCCACCACTAGAGAAGTGAAGTCTCCTCCTACCTCCTATGTGGTCAGAAAGGGCGATACCCTGTGGCTTATTGCTAAGAAACTGACAGGAGAGGGAAGCAACTATAAAGTTATAGCCACTAAGAACAATATCATCAATCCTAATAAGATTTATGTAGGACAAAGGTTGGTGATCTAATGCCAAAGGTGGTATTGAAAAATAAAAAGGATACTTTAGATGTAACTAACATGATTAGTACCATTAAATGGAGTGGTAGCACTTCACAAATAGCAAGGATGCTAGAGCTAGATTTTTTATACCCTATACATGATTATTATGCCCCTAAGATTTATCCTAATATTGGTGATAAAATGTATTTGTATGATGATACTGGAGAGGAATTATTTAGGGGAAGAGTTTTTTATAATGAACGATTTGGAGAGCAAGGGACAATACAGATTACTTGTTATGAGGATGCAATTAGGTTAAGTAAAAGTAAAGGTACTTACAACTTTAAAGGAAAGACAGCCGAGACCATTACAAGAACTGTTTGTAATGATTTAGGAATAGAGGTTGGAGAACTTGCTACAACAGGAATACAGCAAAAATTGATTTGTAGCAATATGAATATGTATGAGATCATAAGAAAGGCTTATGAATCAGTAGGTAGTCAAAATGGTAAAAAGTATCAAATAGGCATGAAAAGAGGGAAACTGAATGTAGAAGAGGTGGCTAAGGAAGAGACAATTCACATATTAAGAGCAGGAGCCAACATTTTAGAGTGCAGCTATTCAGAAAATGCTGAGGGAGTAGTCAATAAGGTCAAAATATATGATGAACAAGATCAGTATATAGGGGAGGTAAAGGATGATAATCTTATTATTCTTTTAGGTGCATTTCAGGAGGCCTATACCAAGGAAGAAGATAAGCAGGCAAGAACGATGGCGCAAAGTATACTACAAGGTATTGAGAGTACCATAGAGGTAGGCGTATCAGGTCATACAAGTTATTTAAGTGGCAAGGCAATTAAGATGGAGGATTCATTAATTAAGTTACAAGATAGCTTATTTATTGAAGAAGATGAGCATGAATGGAGTAATAAGCAATATAAAGTTGCTATAAAAATAAAGTTAGTAAAATATAATTTTTAGAAAATTATATACGATTTAAGGTTTATATGAGATAATAGGTAAAAAATGGACGTATAAGTGTAAGTTGTAGAGGGGGTAGATTATGGAATTAGTTAAATTTCCATCCAAAGAAGAATTACAGGCAGCATTAGAAACTGTAATGGATTATGTAATATCTGCAGATAGTACTTCCATAAAGGCTTATGTGGATAAATTGTATGAGCAGAATAAAGGGATTAGTTGCGATGAGTTGGCAAAAAGAATAGTACAGCGAAAATCTATAAAGAATGGATTTGTTGGTGCTGTTACAGGACTAGGTGGAGTAATTACATTACCAGTTTCTATTCCTACTGATTTAGCATGTTCATGGAGAATACAAGCTTCGATGGCTTTTTCAATTGCGTATATCTACGGGCATACAAAAGATACAACTGATTTAAAAACAGACTTATATTTGATTTTAGCAGGTGATTCAGCCAAAGAGGCACTTAAGAGATTCGGGATAGAGGTATCAAAAAGCATTACCAAAAAAGCAGTTGAAAAATATATTACAAGAGATGTCATGGTTAAGATATGGAAAGTAATTGGCCAAAAAATTATTACTAAAGCTGGGGAAAAGTCTTTAACAAGTTTTGCAAAAATGGTTCCTTTTGTGGGTGCTCCAGTAGGTTTTATATTTGACTGGGTAGCAACGCAAACAATAGGTAAGATTGCCATATCATATTATAGCAAATAGATTTAAATTCATTTAGTAGCATACTTAATACAAGGAAGGATGATATTGATAAGTAATCCATATAGCAAGATTCTAAACCTAATAAAACAACAAAATAACACTAGCTCATCAGCTGTAGTAATAGGGAAAGTCACAACTACTAATCCTCTATCTATCAGCATTGGTGAGCTTTTTTTAGATATAGAGGATTTAATGACAAATGAAAGTATAAAGAGTTTCAATATTGGTGATACGCTTGCAATGACACCTTCACCCAATAAGCAAAAATATATCATCCTCTGCAAGGTGGTGAGTCTATGAGTCTATTTCCTTTTCTATCGGCAAAGATAGAAGACAAACAAAACGACACCTACAAGGAATATGAGTTTGACTTTAATACTGGCAAATATACAGGAAGAATCCTAGAGGGTAAAGAAGCCCTTAAAATATGGATTTACAAGTCACTTATGATCAAGCGTTATGCCTACCCTATTTACACATGGGATTATGGACAGGATTTAGATGAGCTTATTGGTAAGGGTTATGAGCAAGGATTTATAGCAAGTGAAGTAGAAAGAAGAATAAAGGAGTGTTTGATGATAAATGAGCATATAACAGGTTGTACTGGTTTTGAAATAAAGCTACAAAATGATACCCTACATATCACTTTCACAGCACAGACAACTTATGGGGAGGTGAACATAGATGTCTAACCTAATGACTTATGAGACTCTCCTTAGTCGAAGCCTAGAGAGGATAGGTAGTGGTGTGGATATAAGAGAAGGTTCTTTTCTCTATGATGCCATAGCCTCATGTGTGATGGAGATTTATGAGGCCTATTTGCAGATGGAGGAACTAGAGAAAAGACTTTTTGCAGATACAGCCTATGAGGAATACCTCGATAAAAGATGTGCCGAAAGAGGCATTTATAGGAAGAAAGCGAGCCCTGCAATTCGCAAGGGCTTTTTTAATGCAGAAGTACCAATAGGATCAAGGTGGGGCAAAGAAGAGCTAACATACATTGTCACCAAACGGATGCAAAATGATGTTTATTTGCTTCAATGTGAGCAAAGTGGTGCAATAGGGAATCAGTATGATGGCAATCTGATTAATATTGATGCAGTAGAAGGCATAATCGATGCTAAATTAGGCGAAATAGTGATACCTGGTGAAAATGAGGAGACAGATGATGCATTAAGGCATCGCTACTTTTCTAGTTTTGAAAAAGAGGCCTTTGGAGGGAATATCAAAGACTATCAAGAGAAGATAGGTAGTATAGAAGGAGTAGGACAAGTCAAGGTATATCCTGCATGGAATGGTGGAGGAACAGTCAAGGTGAGATTACTGGATACGGAAAACAACTTGCCTTCTGAGGAGCTTATAGCCCTTGTACAAGCCAAAGTTGATCCACTCCCAAACACAAGGCAAGGCCTAGGTCTAGCACCTATAGGGCACTCTGTCACCATTGAAGCAGCTGAGGAGGTCGGAGTAACTATATCCACATACC
>JAEZKI010000138.1 GCA_023415525.1 Bacillota bacterium
ATTCATACCATCTCCTACAAAAGCTACTTTCCCTTCTTTTAATTTTTCCTCCAATTTAGCCACCTTATCCTGTGGTAAAAGTCCTGAATAAACCTCATCTACTCCTACCTTTTGGCCAATGTATTCAGCAAATTCTTTTTTATCTCCTGTCAACATAATGATTTTCTTTATTCCTCTTGCCTTTAAAGCAGCAATAGCTCTTTGGCTATCCTCTTTCACTTCATCTGCTACAATAATGCAGCCGAGATAGTGTCCATTTTTAGCTACATGTACTCTAGAACCTATTTCTTTGGGTTCTAACGTCTTGATCCCATAGGCTGACATAAGTTTTTCATTCCCTACTAACAGGCTCTCTTCCTGAAGCTTACCCACTAAACCCTGTCCACTTATTTCTTGGTACTCAGTAACTTCAGTATCTTGTAAGTCTTCTTTCCCATAGGCCTTAACAACAGATTTTGCAATAGGATGATTTGAGAGAGCCTCTAGCTTTGCCGCATAATATAGTATTTCTTCCTTGCTTCCTTCTTCTACTAAGATATGAGTGACCTCAAAGGTTCCTTTTGTAATCGTTCCTGTTTTATCTAATACTAGGGTATCAATTGTATTCAACTCTTCTAAATAGTTACTTCCTTTTACTAATACTCCCCCTTTAGAAGCTGCCCCAATTCCTCCAAAAAAGCCAAGGGGGACAGATACAACCAGAGCACAAGGGCAAGAAATAACAAGAAATACAATACTTGTATAAATAAAATGTTGCCACTCACCTGTTAGAAGAGAGGGAATAATAGCTACTACTAGAGCAGCAATAACTACAATAGGTGTATACCACTTGGCAAATTTAGTAATAAACTGTTCGGAGTGAGATTTTTTATTGCTAGCATTTTGAATAAGTTCTAATATTTTAGAAACTGTACTGGTTTCAAAAGCTTCTGTGACCTTTATCTTAAGTAGACCATTTTGGTTTATAGCCCCACTTAATACTTGATCCCCTTCACTTACTTGGCTAGGGAGTGATTCTCCTGTTAGCATGGAAGTATCCAAGTTCCCTATTCCTTCTATGACACATCCATCTAAAGGTATTTTTTCTCCCGCTCTGACTTCGATGACTTCACCTACTTTTACATCTTGTGGGGCTACGGTGACCACTGTCTCTCTTATAACACGGGCAAAGTCAGGACGAATATCCATGGCCTTTTCAATCTGCTTGGTAGAATAATTAATAGCTTTTTCTTGTAAATACTCACCGACTTTATAAAAAAGCATAACAGCTACTGCTTCAGGATATTCTCCAATTATAAAAGCAGCTACTGTAGCTAAAGTCATCAGGAAATTCTCATCTAACATACGTCCTTTTAAAAGGTTTTTTATAGCTTGCCAAATCACATCATAGCCTATGACGATATAAGCTACTATCAATAAAATATCCTGCTTCAAAATGAACCCGCTCACTAATAAAACAATACTTATGACTAGTAAACTTAATTCACTCAAAGGATTACCTATTAACTTTTTAAGACCTTTCGTCCTATCACGTTCTAAGCCTTCACAATCACAAGAAGTTTTATGACAGTATGAACAATCCTGTGAAGCTTCTCTAGGATGAATGATTTCCACACCTCTCTCAATACTATCTGTTACTTCTTGAACATAGTTTCGCACTTCTTCTTTATCCATAGGTTCTTTAGCTTCTAATGTTAATTTCTTTAGTATAAAGTTTAAGTTAACTGTCTCAAACTGCTTAGATTTATTGAGTTGTTCTTCTATTTTTCCTGCACAATGGGCGCAGTTTAAATTAACCATCTCATATTCATACCTCATACGCAACCTCCTCTTCATTATTACATATGAATAGTTGTTCATCTATTATATTATATATAATAAATTTATGTTCTAAAATTGTCAATATCTTTTTACAAATAACTCTATTTTCTCTAGAATTATTACATCATAAGCATATTAAAGTCCTTCATTTAAGTGTATAATAAAAAGAAGTTCAGCTTACATTTTAGGAGGTTACTATGACAACAAAAATTGCACATGAACTGATTACCTTTATTGATAAAAGCCCTTCTATGTTTCATACCGTTAAAACACTAGAAGAAGAATTACTTGAAAATAACTTTACCTATTTAGATCCTAGTTTACCTTGGACAATTGAAAAAGGAGGAAAGTACTATACAACGTGTAATTCTTCTTCCCTCATTGCCTTTTGTGTCCATTCAACAGATGTTGAAAAAGAAGGTTTTAGAATTATTGGTGCCCATGGCGATACACCCGGTTTTCGTATCAAGCCTAATGCCCAAATCAATACAGAAGGCTATATACGTCTCAATACAGAGAGCTATGGTGGGCCTATCTTAAACACTTGGTTAGATAGACCCCTTTCTCTAGCAGGACGAGTTTCTCTTAAAGGTGACCATCCTCTCTATCCTGTGACTCAGTTGGTAGATTTAAATAAGCCTCTCCTTATTATTCCCAATTTAGCTATTCATATGAATCGTGAAGTCAATGCAGGAGTAGCTCTCAACAAGCAAAAGGATACTCTGCCTCTTCTTACCTATGTAGAAGAAAATCTAGAAACAGATCTTATCCTTGAACTCGTAGCCCATAAACTTGAAGTGCCTAAGGAAGATATTCTAGATATGGAGCTCTTCTTATATCCTTTTGAGAAGGGCCTAAAAGTTGGTTTAAAGGAAGAATTTATCTCCAGTGCCCGCCTAGATGATCTATCCATGGTTTATAGTGGCCTTAAAGCCTTACTTCATAGCGAGTCCTCTGCAGGCATTTCTGTTCTAGCTTGCTTTGACAATGAAGAAATCGGAAGTCGTACCAAGCAAGGGGCTGATTCACCTTTTCTTATTCGCTGTCTTGAACGAATCTTGATTTCCCTTCATAAAGAACGCGAAGACCTTTTTAGAGCCATTAGTAAATCTTTTATGATTTCTGCTGATGTCGCTCATTTAACTCACCCTAATAGTCCCGAAAAATGTGATCCGACACATCGTGTATTACCAGGCAAAGGCCCTGCTATTAAAGTGAATGCCAATTTTAGTTATACAACAGATAGTGATTCCGCCAGTGTCTTTATTGCCCTTTGCAAGGAACATGGAATCCCTTATCAACTTTTCTTAAACCGTTCTGACGAAAAGGGTGGTTCTACAATTGGTCCTGTGGCCGCATCTCATCTTGGCATCCGTTCTGTAGATATAGGTACCCCTATGCTGGCCATGCACTCCGCTCGTGAACTTATGGCTACTGAAGATGTTATACACACTTATCATGCCTTATTAGCTTTTTATAATTTAGCCTAATCATAGCATTTAAAGTAAAAGGATGTATCCCTTAAGCTTTCTATTCTTTTAAAGAAAGCTTAAGGTGTTATATTCTTTTTTGTTTTAAGACTCTTATTAAAATCCCACTTATTTGCTAATTATCCAATCCTTTCTACCGTTCCTTTTGTAACTATCCTACAATAGAACATGTATTTCTTAATTTTATTAGTGGATATTCTAAAAGCATCAACGAATCTCCACAAAAATTTGCCCCTTTTTAAGTTTTTAAATACCTGTTTTTTATTGTATAATAATTTTAACTGTTTTTATTTTCTAAGCTATCAATAGGCTTTATAAGCCTTAAGCTTTTTTATAACTCATTTATCATGGAGGTATCATATGTCTTATCAATTTAATAAAAGTAAATTTAAAGAAGAAATTCTTGATCATGTACGTAATTTTTCCCGTAAAACTTTAGAGGATTGTACACCTCAAGAGCTCTACCAAGCCGTAGCTTTTGCTGTAAGAGATATTATTACAGATGATTGGATTGCTACACAGAGAGCTTATAATCAAAAAGCACCAAAAACCCTTTACTACTTATCCATGGAGTTTTTGGTAGGCCGTGCATTAGGGAATAACCTGGTTAATATGGGAATTATGGAAGATGTTCAAGAAGCTCTTAATGAGCTTAATATCAAAATTAGTTTAAACGCTATTGAAGAGGAAGAACCAGATGCAGGCCTTGGTAATGGTGGTCTTGGTCGTCTTGCTGCTTGTTTTATGGATTCTCTTTCTACCCTTAATTATCCGGCTTACGGCTGTGGCATTCGCTACAACTATGGGATCTTTAAGCAAAAAATTGAAGAAGGTTACCAAGTAGAGCTTCCTGATGATTGGCTTAAACATGGTAACCCATGGGAAGTTAAACGTACAGATAATGCTCGCGAAGTTAAATTTGGTGGAACCGTTTCTTCCTTCGTAGATGAAAGAGGCAAAACACATTTCGTTCAACAAGATTATGAATCTGTTCTTGCCATTCCTTATGATATGCCTATTG
>JAEZKI010000141.1 GCA_023415525.1 Bacillota bacterium
ATATAAGGTGCTCTTGGTTTTCTCTTATAAATCTTATCTATTTGTTCTTGGGTAGGTTCCCCCTTAGACCAAAACTCACTATACTTAATAAATAGATCCTTGTAAAGGGATTCATCCTTTTTCTCTATAAAATCTTTGAAATAGTGAGAAGACCGAGAAATATGATTAATCATAAAATCATACATGGTATAATAACTCTCACTTAACCTTTCTATATCCTCCCATGTTCCAAAGTCTTCATTCACTTCTTGATAAGTCATAGGTGCAAACCCTCTATCTGCTGAAGAAGGGAAAAAGGGCAATATATGTACACCGCCTATGGCTTTACTAAAATAGCGATCTAATGCTATTTTTAACTCCTTAAGATTCCTTCCCATACTGTCTGCATAAGTAATTAACATAATTTGA
The DNA here is from genome assembly GCA_023415525.1 of Bacillota bacterium. Classification (GTDB taxonomy): domain Bacteria; phylum Bacillota; class Clostridia; order Lachnospirales; family Cellulosilyticaceae; genus Sporanaerobium. The sequence goes on from JAEZKI010000141.1 coordinate 409, forward strand.
TTTGAAACTGCCATACATCTTCTCCTCATTATTCATAGATTTATTAATCAACTACCCGTCCTACTTATTTAATAGCTCCTTGTACAACCCCTTCTAGGATATATTTCTGCAAGAATATGTAAAGAATAATAACAGGAATAATGGTGAGCATAAGGCCAGCCATCATCAGTCCTAAATCTACACTGTAAGTTCCATAGAAATAAAAGGTTGATAAAGGTAATGTTCTATCTTTGTTTTGTACCAATATAAGTGATGGTAATAAAAAGTCATTCCAAATCCATAGAACATCTAATATGGTTATGGTTAAAGTTATAGGGGTTAAAATAGGCCATATCACTTTTGTAAAGACTTGAAAGCCATTTGCTCCATCTATTTTAGCGGCCTCTTCTAGCTCTAAAGGAATACTTTTAATAAACCCATGATACATAAATACTGCTAAAGGAGCTCCAAAGCCTATGTACATATAAATAAGCGTCCACTTATTAAGTATGTTTAGCTTTCCCCCATAAATACTCACTAACGGAATCATCAATGCTTGAAAAGGTAGAATCATGGCTGCAATCATGGTATAGAACATAATATTGTTCACTTTCCAGTTTTTCCTACAAAATAAATAGGCACCCATAGAAGAAGTAACAATAATTAAGGCTACACTTAGCACTGTAATGATTAAAGAATTCATAAAGGAATTACTAAAGTTCATCTTCTGTGCAGCATCTAAATAATTGGAGAAGCTTAATTGATCCATTAAGCTGAGGGGATTGATAATAATGGCTGCATTAGGCTTAAAGGAATTCATGAAAACAAAGAAAATGGGTGCTAAGTAAATAATAAATAAGATGCTTAAAACCACTAGCTTTATAGTACGTGAGACCTTTTTCTTTTGATTAATCATTAGGCTTCTACCTCCTTCTTCTTACTTATATAGACCTGTAAGATGGATATTGTAGCTACAATAATAAAGAGAATAACTGCTTGTGCCTGACCTACTCCATAAGCCCTTTCTGTAAAGGCTTTTTTATAAACATACATAGAAATCATCTCTGTGGATTTAAAAGGACCTCCTTTAGTAAGTGCTAAGTTAACATCATATACCATAAAAGTTCTTTGTAGAGTTAAAAAAACAGAGATGGTACATGCAGGCATGATAAGAGGTATAATAATGCTTTTAATTTTAGCCCATCCTTCTGCCCCATCTATACTGGCTGCTTCTAATACATCTTTAGGGATATTTAAAAAGCCTGTAATATAAATAATCATCATATAACCCGAATATTGCCAAACACTAACAATGACTAATGCCCAAAAGGCTCGATTGGGGCTAGATAGGAAAGACGCTTGTAATGCTTCAAGGCCATAACTTTTTCCCATATAAGTAAAGATGCTATTAAAAATAAATTGCCATACATAACCTAGTGCCACCCCACCAATTAAATTCGGTGTAAAAAAGCCTGCTCGAAAAAAGCTTTGCCCCTTTGTCCCGCTGGTTAAAATACTTGCTAATGCAAAGGCTACAGTATTTGTAACAAGAACGGTGACAACAACATATTTAAGAGTTAAAAGTAACGAACTTACAAACCCTTTATCTAAAAAAATCTTTTTATAGTTATGGAAGCCGATGATGGTATATTGGGTCGATACCCCATTCCAATCTGTAAATGTCAAGAATAAACCATATAAAAATGGGATGATAACTACTGTAAAAAATGCAAAGGTCACAGGACCTGCAAATAATAAATAGGTTTTTATCTTATTCAGTAATTGATTGTCTTTCATATCCTTTCTCCCTTCTTTATCGAAGAATTTTCCTGTTCCCTTGTTATTCTTTTACTTTTTAAAATGAAACGGGTAGAAAAATCCTCTACCCGCTATTTTTATCACTTATTTATAATCCCCTGATACCCAATAAGCCGTCACATCACTAAATAATTCTGCTCTTTCACAATAGTCCCCTAAGTATTTTTGCATAGCTGCTCCTACTTCTGCCCAGTGTTTATTAGAGAGCATTACTCCATTAGATGTTTTGCCTTCTTTTATGTAAGTTTGGATAGACCTTCCTAATGGATCTGCACTTTCTAAAGTGATATTTGTAAACGCTGGAATGATAGAACATTTCTCTACAATCCCTTTTTGACCCTTTTCACTATATACCATCCAATCCAAGAAAGCCTTAGCTGCTGCTTGCTCTTCTTCAGAATGTTGACTAGCATCTACAATGACAGCCTTTGTTGTTGCTGTTGGCATA
>JAEZKI010000159.1 GCA_023415525.1 Bacillota bacterium
CTCTGTAGTCTCAGGTGCTTGTATGATTCCTATATAATCTGAATAAATACCATTGGGAAATTCCACTTTGACATTATATTTACCTGGTAATGCTTGCTCTTTATAATAATAACGTTCTTTATAATTCTTCACTTCTTCTCCATCTATAGAGACCTTAGAACCTATAGGCGCATAAACCTTTAGATCAGATAAAACAAAGGGACATTTAATGAGCCACTTCTCATCCTTTTTTACGAGCTCCAATCTTCCCATATTTTCCCCCTTTTCATAAGTATAATAGACATAGGCTATGGCTTCTTCTTGTTTGGTGGTATTATCATAGTTTTTATTTTTTTTAGCAGAAGCTAAACGCATATGAACAAGTTGTGCTTCTTCCTCATAAAGTCGTTTATAACAAGCGGCTATTTCTTCTCGACTATAGACCTTGCTCATTTCACTTAAGTCCAAAAGGTCATACATCTTGTCATATTGCTTTTCTTGAAAATAGGAAATATATTTGTGAACCACACCATTAGCTCCCCCATAATGTTGGGCGACATAATAGCCTGTCCCCAAAATAATGAGTAAAAATAAAAAAGCTCCTACTCGTCCCATTATGCCCTTTTTAAATTGTTGCTTCATTTTTATCCCCCCATCTCTCTATTGGATATATATGAAGCCTTTTAGCATTTTATGCCTCCTTCCTTCTCCAAACCTAACGGTCCTCATTTACTTGTCTTTATGTTAAATACTATAAAAAAGCTCTTTTCAATGAAGCAAATTACTTCATTAAAAAGAGCTTCTTCTAGCTTATTTTCGTTCAAAACTGGCACAATCTGTTACTTCACACGCTGTGGCTATGTCCTCACCATGCTTAACGATTCTAATACGATTAAGGGTACAGTATTTTTCTCTGCCATCATTATACTTACACTCTGTCACTAAACATTCAATACTCATATTCATATTTACCACTCCTTTACAGCCTGTTATTAGTCTGCAACTTTTAAAGTGTTTTATACCTTATTCTCTCTTTTATACGGGCTTTGTAGGAAGTAGTTTTTTAAACAAGTAAGGTGCACCTGCACTAATCCAAAAGAGGACTAGGCTATAGCGTAACATATGAAAAATTTTATCATCAGGGAATAACTTCTTACATCCTATATAAAAAATAAGCATTCCCGTTATACCAATTATTAATTTAAGTATTTGTATTTTAGTTTTTTGTTTAACTTCAAAGTGAATAAAATTTTGTTCTACATAAATACCAAGGGTTAGTCCCCATAGAGCTGCTGCCATTTTATACAAATCCCCATCAACAGGTAAAAGCATTATAAGGCAGACAAAAAGACTTGCTCCTATAACATGCCACCTACTCATCACTGCCTTTTCACCTAGTGTAACATCAGCTAAATAAATACTAATGACGCCAAAGAGTAGGGCACCTAAAACATCTACAGGCCAATGCACACCTAGGTAAAGACGGGAAAATCCTGTAAGCAAAATCATTATGATCCCCAGAATGATGACAGGCGTAGACTTAAAAATCACCATACTTCCCCCCCAGAAGCTTGTAGCTGCTCCTGTATGACCGCTTGGAAAGGAATAACTTGTAGCTGTTTCCGCACGAATAGGAATGACTACCCCTGCTTCAAAAGGTCTTGGCATAGCCACACTATTTTTAATAATACCTGTCACATTTCCATTTACCAAAACAAACCAACTTAAACGTACACTTTTTATCTTATCTACACACCAATAAAGAATAGAAAGAAGTAAAATAAGAAAATACTTCTCTGCTAGAATAGTAATGGTTGTAAAAATCATGGTTAAAAAATCTGTTCTTATATTTTCCAAGTACTGTAATACTTCCACTTGCCAATTCACTTTGTTCCTCCTCGCCTTATCCTTCTAAAACCTCTTCCTTCATATTGTATCCTTTTAGATTTTGCATTACAATAGTTATATTGAAACTCTAATGAACAGGTGGGATTATCCTATGGATAGAATATTGTATGAAACGTCTTGTACCCTTTCACCCCTTAATTATTTTAAAGAGGCCTTGGCTTTATCAAAAAAAAGCGAAAATGAAAGAGCTCTTCAATATATTGACTCCGCTATTTTATTGAGTTCCAACTGTCCTTTTTATATTTATCAAAAAATAAAATTCTTATTTCAGACCAATCCCTCTCAGTGCCAAAAATATATAAATGAGCCGCTTGACTTTCTCTATACTCATGCCTCTCTTTATTTAACTTGTCGCACTTTAGATTATTATGTCCAACTTATGCAGCTTACTCCTGATACTTTACAGCTTTTTTTGCTTCAAAAAAAGTTGCCTAATCTATTAGGTAACCACTATAAATCCCTTTTAACAACCTCTGTTACTTCTTTAATTCCCATGATCCAAGAAAAGCTCATACAAGATCGTTTGGAAGAATGCATTGCTTATTGTGATATTGTCTTAAAAGGACATTCTACTTCTTGGGAAGTCTATTATTACAAAGGTTATGCTTATCACTTATTATATGACCTCTATAAAGCTGTGGCGCTTTATAAAAAAGCCCTTGCTTTGAATAGTACCAGCCCCATGCTTCACAATGCTACTGGATTAGCTCTTATGGAGCTAGGTGCCTTCTCTGAGTCACTAGACTACTTAAAACAAGCTACCATCCTAAAGCCTAATGACCCTGAGTATGCCCTTCATGTAGCTGAATGCTATTACAGTGCAAAAAAATATGTAGAAGCCCAGAAATATTTAGAAGACCTTACAAAAAAATTTCCTAATGATTTGCAAGCAGCCTTCTCACTATCCCATGCTTATAAGATTCAAAATCATAAATTTTTATTTAATCGCTACACAAAGAAGATTCGAAAACAACTCAAAAGAAAAACTAAAAAACAATAAAAAAGTAGTTAAGTCACTGGCTTAACTACTTTTTTTGAATGGGAGGAAAAGGATTCGAACCTTTGAAGCTATCGCAACAGATTTACAGTCTGCCCCCTTTGGCCACTCGGGAATCCTCCCTTATTGATGTACACTCGAAGCGCGAGACGGGACTCGAACCCGCGACCCTCTCCTTGGCAAGGAGATGCTCTACCAACTGAGCCACTCGCGCACTAAGTACTTTTATAGTATAACTGTACCATTGTCTAACGTCAAGCATTTTTTATTTTTTTTTGCATTTTATTTTATAATTTTACTCACTCTCCTATTTTGCACAGTTTTTCAAGGCAAAAAAGGGGTTACATCTATGATTTATCCTCATTTTTGTAACCTCTCCCCTCTTCATCTTCTTAGTTAATCATTCCTACACTCATCATACTGCTTCCATTGCCATTAGGAATCTCCTCCATAGGTGACCTATTTTCCCTAAAATTTCCTTTGTTTAAAAAAGGAATAACAAAAAGTAAAGTGACTACTAAGATAAGTCCTAACCATATGTACCACTTTTTGTTCCACCCTTCATACATTGTTACCACTAGGAAAAAGGGGATAACAAGGAGGCCTATACCCAAACCCACGAAAAGTGAGGGAACTGTCTCTAAGTTTATATTAAATTTCACAAAGGTTATAACCGTTATAGCAGTAAGAGGTAATAGCCCCAAAATAATCAGTAAGATGCTTCTACCTAAGTTTTTTTTCTCTTTAAGGCCTACTTTCATTCCAAAACACTCCTCACCTTATACTCTATTAAAATCTTTTCCTACATCTTTTGCATTATGCGCATCGGATCCTAATACCATTTTTACATTGTAACGTTTCATTAAATCTAATAAATAGCCTGCTGGATAAGTCATTCTGCAAAGTGGTTTGCGAAATCCTGCTGTATTGTAATCCACCTGATAATTCCTTGCTTTGATTTCTTTAACAATGGTCTCTAAAAGCATCTTATTCTTATAAGTATATGGATATCTGAGCTGAAAAATTTTCACTAAGGCTGGGTGACCTATTCGTTTGGGTTTATACTCTCCTAAATCTGCTTGAATGGCCTTTAGAAGAGTCTGAAAGTAAAGTTCATAAACTTTTTCAATCCCCCCACATTTAGTGATAATCTCTCCAAATTTAGCAGGACTCCAATCTAAGCAAACATACTCTTCGCCTACTTTAAGAAAATGAACAGATAAAATGCTATCTTCCAGCTCTTTTCCATACATTCCCAAAAGTAATCTCGTATCTTCCTCTAAGCCCTCAATATAATCTACTTCCAATCCCTTATTAATCTTAAGATTCTTCTTATACTTTTCTTGGAGTTCTTCGATTTCTTTAAAATAAGGTGCTACTTGTTCATGGGCTAAAGCAGCGTCACGTGGTAAATCAAATTCTAGTAAAGTATTTGGCAATGGCATATGCTCTGTAAAAGTAATCTCTTTTAATCCTAGCTTGATGGCTTGCTCTACATACAGTTCCATAGCATCTTTTGTCCCATGGGGACAATAAGATGAATGTATATGTCCATCTTTAAGTCTTCTCTTTCTTAACACATCAATTCCCCCTCTAATGACACATAAAAGAAGTCTACTTTTATTATAAACCTTTTCAAAAACTATTTATAGTTAAAATATTTAAAATATGTTATTTTTACCAACTTACTTTACTGCCTTTTTTAGGACAACCCCTGTTTAAAAAGTTAGCATCACTTTAAGTATTCTAGTTGAACTACCTTTTTATTATGTAATTTACTATATAATCTGCAGTACCCTATAAAGATAAATAAATAGACACAAGGTAAAGGGAGCCAATGCTGTTCCTATTACCACAATCTGTCCTGCTAATTCACTATCAGCCCCTGCTTCTTGTGCCATAATAAACGAATTAACTGCCGTTGGTGAACCAAAAACTGCTAAAAGCGCTACTAACTCATAGGGATTAAAACACATTTGCATAAAAAGAGGTAAGACAAGAGCTGGTACGATAAGAAGCCTACCTACTACCCCTATTAAAATATACTTTCTATTTTTCTTCGCACCCTTTATCTCAAATTGTGCCCCTAACATCATGAGGGAAAGAGGAGTTGCTATACCTCCCACATCCTTTAATGTTCTCTCCACTGCCATAGGAAAACGTATCCCTAAACAGCTCACTAAAATAGCCAATACAGAGGCAATAATTAAAGGATTCCTTAGGATAGCTTTGCCCACCTCTACCATGGAGGTCTTTTTAGCCTTCGTAAATAATTCCAATACAAATACAGCTGCAAAGTTAAAAGTAGGAATAACAACGGCAATCAGCATAGCTGCTGCTCCTGTCCCTTCATTTCCAAATATATTTTGTACCATAGGAATGCCAAAGAGAACAAAGTTGGAACGAAAAATAGCTTGAATAAGAACACCTTTTCGTTCTTTCTCCTTAACAGTATAGACAATGATTAAGCTAGTCACTAATATAACGCTTAAAATACCAACTAAAGTGACCCCTAATAATCTCATATTTAAAACAGTGTCTATATCTGTCTGGTAAATATTATAAAATAACAAAACAGGTAAAAATACCCGAAAACATAATTTATTGGTTTTCTTAATAAAATCCTTCTCTAAAAGCTTCAATTGACTTAATACATAACCTAACATAATCATAAAAAAGAGTGGCGCGATAACCCCTGCGGAAAAAATCAAGTCCTTCATTTAAGTCCTCCTATTAAAAAAAGATAGAAAAAGCTTCCCCCTAGATAAACAAGTTTTTATTCTTTCACTTATCTATCTAGAAGAAAGCCTATCACCTTAACCTCTTATTATGCTAATTCTAAAGC
>JAEZKI010000204.1 GCA_023415525.1 Bacillota bacterium
CTGATACCTAATGCTTGTGCACGCATATCATTGATTTCAATAGCCATCATTTGACCTTCATTTGCACCTACTTGTAAGGTTGCTTTGAAAGCTGAACCAGAACTACTTCCTCCACTTGATGCACCAAATAATTCTTTGAAAGCGTCAGATGCTTCTGCACCTCGTCTTGCTGCCGTAAAGGTTACTATACCAGCTGCTGCCCCAATAGTCACTTGACCTGTTGGATCTTTTTCTGACATTGCTGTAGCACCAATAGCATTAGCTAGTGCATCCCCTAATTCTGTTGCAGTGATTTCTTTAAGAGCTTTAGATACTCCACCATTCTTAATACTATTTAAGTTGATGTATTTTACACTATCTGTATCTTCTGCCTCAGAATCTTGAGTAAAGACATAATTAGTTCCATTAAAGTTAAAGCTTTGGTTAACAACATCTGTACCATCTTTTCCTGTAAAGTCGATAGTTGCTACAGCTGCTGTTGATGCTACAGCAACCTTACCTTTAACGTTTGAAACCATATTTAAATCTGCAGTATCGAAGCCTTTAAGTGCAAATTTGATTTCTTCATTTGCCCTCTCAGCAGTTGCTGTAATACTTGTACCTGAAAACGTAAATACACTACCCAAATCGGTTGTTGCACCGGCAATAGTAATAGATTGTGTAGACATTAAATTAAGAGCAGCTTCAATAGCAGCCTCAACATCTGCTTGATCAATACTTGTACCACGTGCATTGTATCGAATAGTGATATCTGTGCCTGCTGTAGTACCTGCAGTAAGTGTACCATCAGTAATAGCTGCACCTTCATCTTGTACAAAGGTAATGCTGAATTTTTGTCCACCAATTTCAAAACTCATCTTAGCTTTATCCATACGGTCTGGATCTGTAGCATCAATACCATTAGCACCTACAGCCCAAGTAACTGCTGCATCTTGAGCTGCTACTGTATCTAAGCTTCCAGCAATATTTAATGCTGGCATACCTTCTAATGAAGAAGCTGTCGTTGAAGAGGTTACTGCACCACCATTTAAAAGTTTCATGGTATTAAATTCAGTAGTATTACCAATTTTATTTACTTCTGATGTTAATTGATTAAGCTCAAGTTGAAGTTTCTCTCTATCATCTGTTGTATTTGTGCCGTTGGCTGCTTGAACAGCAAGTTCTTTCATATGGCCAAGCATATTGTGTACTTCACCAAGTGCACCTTCTGCTGTTTGAATAAGAGATACACCATCTTGTGCATTACGAGAAGCTTGTGTTAAACCTTTTACTTGACTTCTCATTTTTTCTGAAATAGCAAGTCCTGCAGCGTCATCACCAGCACGGTTAATACGAAAACCTGATGATAATTTTTCCATTGCTTTACTTGTTCCAGAACTGTTGATTGTTAATTTGTTAAACGCATTTGTTGCTGATAGGTTATGAGCTATAACTGTACCCATAAGTAATCCCTCCTTGAATTTGAATTAGGCATCCATACCTTATTTTGTTAATAAATAATTTTAAAGTTATTTGGCCATTTAACTTTATTGCAAGTTTCATATATTATATCGACTTACACATATCCAAACTTTAGACTAAATCTAATTTTTTATAAAACAATTATTGAAGGATGTTACTTGGTGTTCAGCAACTCAATAACATCCTTTTGTACCTTATTTACATTTTTTCATCTACAATAAGTCCTGAATACTCTAGCATACTATATACCATATCTAGAAGTTTCTCAGAAGGAATTTCTTTAATAACTTCTTTTGTTTCTTTGTCCACAACCTTTGCCATAATGCGATGAGTCTTATCATGGATAGATATCTGAAGTTCACGATTAGCGCCTACTAATTCTGCGTTGGTCCGTTCTATGGATTCTATTAACTTCTTATCTTGTAGATTAGGTGTATAGCCTGGGTTGGATAACATCTGCTGTCTGATTTCAATAAAAGAACTGGCATTATTCTCTGGGTATTCCCCCTCTTTCTTACTCTCACTAACACTAGGAGCCGGCTCCGCCATCTCAACAGGTTTTACTTGTAATCCTTTATTATACTCGGTCACAGTATTACTTATTGTGCTAGGCCCTCCATTTATATTTCCTATAGTCATAGTCCCACCTCCCAAAAAGATTAACACTTCACACTTTTCTATATTGTTATATCGTCAGTTTATTCTTAAACTTTAATAGGTCTACGCATTATTCACATTTTATTTTTTAATAAGGGTTTTAATATTGTCTAGTACCCCTTTATTTATAGTATTCACTTCATATGCACCCTCATTACTTTGCTTAACAACATTATAAATCTCTTCGCGATAAATACTTACATCCTTAGGTGCAGAAATACCTATCTTTACCTTATCCCCTTGTACATCTAAGATTTTAATTTCTATATTTCCATCTATAATAATTGCTTCATCCTTTTTACGCGTTAGAGCTAACATGTTTGTTCTCCCCTTTCTGCTAACAGTTCCAAAATGCCATGCTTTGTTGTATAGTTTTGCCCTTCTAGTATCACTTGCATTCCACATTTTGTTTCTTGTTGAATGAGAAGCGGTGCCATTAGATTAAGGGTTGCACCTTCAAGTGCTCCTTTTACCGTCACTAGCACAAAGACACCAAATTTATCTACTTCACCTCCACCCAATTGTTCGAAGTAATGTGTAGGGATAACTGGTTCATAGTCTTGTTTAAATAAATAGGGATTGGTTAGGATAAAGCAGACATCCTCTTTTCCTATACTCTGTAAATAGCAAAAAGGACTCTCCTTTTCCTCTTCAATAATGATAAACTGCTTTACTTCCTCAAAACCTGGAATACCCTCTTTAAATGTAATAAACTTATCCTCAGATATTTCAATTTCTCCAAAGCTTTTTGTCTTTAATAACATATTTTTCTCCTCCTCTTTTTCTGCCTACTCACTCATCAAACTTATAAAAAAAGAAGAGATGCCTCTTCTTTTGTACTTCATCGCTTTTAAACAACTAATAATATGATTAGCCTAAGAAATCTGCTAAAGTATTCATAATAACTTTAGAAGTTGCCTGTAATGCAGATTGATAAACCATATATTGGGCATTAAACTCTACATAGGTTTCTTCTATATCTACATCTTCTGTGTTAGATAGTAACTCTGTAAAATTGGTTTTATCATCTACTAATCGAGACTGGGTATATTTAAGCCTCGTGGAGCGACTTCCTAAGTCTGCTTTCTTATCAGAAATATCTGCTAGGGATTCCTCAAAGTCCTTAATTTTATTGGTAAATACTCCATTAAGCTTGGTATCGTCACCTGTTTCATCTGCATACTTAAGAGCATCAATAATTTCCTGGATATCTTCCCCAATTTTTTGCATAGAAGCAGCCATTCCTAAGGTATTCACACTGATTGTACTTCCTATACCAATCTCATATTCAATGAGTTGCGCATCACTAATATTATCTTTTCCATGAGCTTCCGTATTAAAGATAACAGGATTAACGGCACCTTCTGGAATAACAGAATCTTTTTTTAACACTGAACCTACTACTGCTCGCCCATCTTCTCCTAATGTCATATCTACAGTTAGAGTCACATCATTTAAAAGTTTTACATTATTATCTAGGGTCGTTCCTGACGGTAACTTCATATCACCACCAAGCTCTAAATCTGCCCTTAAAGTCGTTTCCCCTCCTAGTGTTAAATCTCCCGCTAATACTAAATCACTTTCTAATGCCAAATCTTCTGATAAAGGGGAGGTTACTGTTGGAAAGCTTGCTTTTAATGTCGTAAGATCTGCTGCTGAAAGTGTGGTCCCTGCCTTTAAGACAAAGCCTTTAGGAAGTTTGGTCCCTGAAGCCAGAACAGTTCCTTTATTGAGGGTTGTATCTTTTTCAAGAGTATCTCCATTCTGAGCAACTGTGATCTCTTCATTTAAGGTTGTCCCTTTAGATAGGATAGAACCTTCTTTAAGCTCTGTTGCCGCTTTTAGTTCTGTTCCTGCTTTTAAAGTATACTCTGCATTTAAAGTTAAATCATCCTCCAGCCTCACAGCTCTTTCAAGCATAACAGGCTGGTCTGTCTTATAGCCCGAGAATACATGTCGTCCCGCATAAGTCACATTGGCTTCTTGCTGCAGTTGATCCCATAGTTGAGTCATATCTGTCAGGATTTTTTGACGATCAGCAGTGTCTAATGTGTCAGTAGAAGCCTGTACACATCGTGTGCGAATATCTGTCAGGATGGTATTTACATTGGTAAGGGCTGATTCTGTGGTTTCCATCCAAGAAGTCGCTTCTTTGGTATTACTTGTATATTGTTCTGTCTCCAATACATTAATACGTAACTTAAGAGCCCTACCAGTTATAACTGGATTATCTGAAGGACGGCTTACTTTTTTTAGCGTATTCATCTGATTATAAAGGATATCTAATTTTGACATATTGGTATTCAGGCCTT
>JAEZKI010000284.1 GCA_023415525.1 Bacillota bacterium
AATCAAAGCTTCTCAAGATTCATGGAAAGAGTCTAGACAGTAAATTCTAAATAGTGATAAAATTAAGAAGTGCATAGGGCTTTGCTCTATGCACTCTATTAAAATAAAGGTGGTGAAATTATGAAAAAAGGTTCGAAGTTATGGTTTTGGGTGTTTATTGGTCCGATATTATTTGCCTTTTTAGTAGTACAGGTTATCCCAACGTTTATGGGAATATTCTATTCTTTTACTTCTTGGAATGGTATTACAGGTGGAATGAATATGGTGGGGCTAGACAACTACAAGTCCGTACTTTTAGACAAAGATTTTTATAAAGCCTTTTGGTTCACTGCCAGGTTTGCAATAACGGCTATTATTAGTATCAACCTCGTTGGCTTCTTATTAGCACTTCTTGTAACATCTGGAATCAAAGGCAGTAATGTATTACGTGGTGCATTTTTTATTCCAAACTTAATTGGTGGGTTAATATTAGGATTTATATGGCAATTTATCTTTACAAAAGCCTTTGATGCCTTAGGGTCAAAACTAGGGATTGAATGGTTACAAGGATGGCTTTCTGATTCAACCACAGGCTTTTTGGGACTCATTATATTAATGACCTGGCAGATGGCAGGTTATATGATGATTATTTACATATCTGGGCTTCAGAATATACCAGACAGCGTTATAGAAGCTGCAGCAATTGATGGTGCTAATAAATGGCAAGTGCTTAAAAGTATTACAATTCCACTTGTAGCGCCAGCTTTTACAGTGGGAATCTTCTTGACTTTATCCAATTCCTTTAAATTATATGATCAAAATCTTTCCTTAACAGGTGGTGGGCCTGGAGGCTCAACAGAAATGATCGCTATGAATATTTATAACACAGCCTTTAAATTCAATAAGCTTGGTTTAGCTCAAGCTAAGGCCGTTATTTTCCTTATTGTTTTAGCTGTTGTGGCGTTAACACAAATGTATTTTAGTAAAAAGAAGGAGGTTGAAATGTAATGGTCCAAAAAAAATCAAACAAAATATTATTAGTTATTATAGCCCTTTTTTCAGCCGTTATCTTTTTACTCCCTTTCTATATTGTGCTTATTAACTCTTTAAAGACACAAAAAGGTTTCTTATTAGATGTTTTAGGATTCCCAGGGCAGTATTTTACACTAGGAAATTATCCTGAAGCTTTCAAAAAGTTAAATTATATTGCAAGCTTTACCAATTCACTTTATATCACTGTTATTTCAGTTCTCCTTTTATTAATTTTTGGGTCTATGGCAGCATGGATGCTAGTAAGGACAAAAACAAAGCTGAGTACATTTATCTTTATGATGTTTTCAACAGCTATGCTTATTCCTTTCCAATCTGTTATGCTTCCATTAGTACGCATTATGGGTCAATTAAATCTTTTAAATCCAGCAGGTATTATATTTATGTATTTAGGCTTTGGCGCACCACTTACCATTATGCTTTATCATGGGTTTATAAAGAGTGTACCCGTAGAGATAGAAGAAGCTGCGATTATAGATGGTTGTGGAAAATTTGCAACCTTCTGGCGTGTTGTTTTGCCATTATTAAAACCTATTAGTGTGACTGTTTCTATCTTACAAGCTATGTGGATTTGGAATGACTTCCTTTTACCACAGCTTACAATCAATCGAAAAGAGTGGCAAACTATTCCTCTTAAAATGTTTTATTTCTTTGGACAGTTTGCAAAAAGATGGGATCTTGGTCTAGCAGGATTGGTTTTGGCTATGCTTCCTATCGTTATCTTTTACTTAGCTATGCAAAAATATATTATTAAGGGTGTTATGCAGGGTTCTATTAAGTAAATAAGAGAAATGTATATAAATAGCATTAAAAATACAGAATTTTTAAAAATAAAACACAATTAATTGACATTAAACACAAGGAAGAATAAAATTAAAGTTGGTGACATTATTTTAGCACAGTTGTATGAGGAGGGAACATATGACTATTACAGATATAGCTAGACTTTCTGGCGTTGGAGTGAGTACTGTTTCAAGGGTACTTAACAACCATCCAGATGTGAAGGCTGAAACACGAGAAAAAGTTTTAAATATAATAAAAGAATATAGTTATGTTCCAAACAATAGTGCCAGAATATTAAAACAGACTAACACTAAAAATGTGGGTGTTCTTGTAAAGGGTGTATTTAACCCCTTCTTCTCTGCTATGTTAAAGGATATCAGTACGCGAGTAGAAGCTGCAGGATATACCATGATTTTACATCACCATAATCATAGCAATGATTTAGATACATTGATTGGATTTATTAAAGAGAAGAAACTTCAAGGGGTTATTTGTTTAGGGGGAAACTTCTTAGATATTAAAGAAGAAAGCTTAGAAAATATAGAGGCAGCTGTTGTTTTACTTTCTGTAAGTATTCAGGATCAGAAAAATTATAGTACTTTTTCAACGATAAGTATTGCCAATGATGAAGCAGCTTATGAGGCAACCAGTTATCTCATTCGCAATGGACATCGCCATATTATGCTTTTATTAGGTGAGAAGTATGATTTTGGAATTGGACAGTTACGTTATAAAGGTTATAAGAAAGCACTGTGGGATAATAATATCCCATTAAAGGATGAAAATGTCCTATATGGAGAATATGATGTGGAAACAGCCTATAATATGACAAAGGGTTTCTTAAGTCAGCATAAAGAGATAACAGCGTTATTTGCTATATCCGATATGATGGCTATGGGAGCAGCTAAGGCTGTTGCTGACTTGGGCCTACGTATAGGAACAGATATTTCCATTATGGGTTTTGATGGAATGGATGTGGCAAAGTACTATGAACCAACTATTACAACCATAAAACAACCTAAGGATGAGATGTCTCGAATAAGTGTAGAGCTTCTTTTAGGGCTTATGAATGGGGAGGCAAAGAACCAGCAGGTTGTACTGGATGTGGAGTTAGTGGAAGGGAATAGTACAAAAGCAATATAATGCAAAGAGGTGCGCAAAATGGATAGAGCGAGTGGGGTATTAATGCATATTTCCTCTCTACCTGAAGACTATGGGATAGGAACCTTTGGCACAGAAGCTTATCGTTTTGCCGATTTTTTGAGTGAAACAGGTCAAACTTATTGGCAGATACTTCCCTTAGGACATACAGGATATGGAGATTCCCCTTATCAAGCTTTTTCAGCCTATGCAGGAAATCCTTATTTTATAGACTTTAAATTGCTAGTGCAAGACGGGTTACTAGAGATGGAAGATTTTCAGAACATAGATTTTGGGGAGAATGAAGAAGAAGTCGATTATATAAAGTTAACTGAAGAAAAATTTAAGATTTTACGTAAGGCATATGCCTGTGGAAAAGAGCACTTAAGAAAAGAAATAGAACTTTTTAAAGAAGAAAATAAAGCTTGGGTAGAAGATTATGCGCTTTATATGGGCATAAAGACGAAGATGCATTTAATCAGTTGGCAAGAATGGGACTTAGACATTAAGCTAAGGAAACCTCAAGCATTAAAACATTATAGAGAATCATTAAAAGAAGAAGTGGACTACTGGATTTTTATTCAATATGTGTTTTTTAAACAATGGTTTGCACTTAAAACTTATGTGAATAATTTAGGGATAAAAATTATAGGGGATATTCCCATCTATGTGTCTGCAGATAGTAGTGATACATGGGCAAATGGCGAGAATTTTAGATTAGATAAAGATAAAAAACCTACTGTAGTAGCGGGATGTCCACCAGATGCTTTTTCTGCAACAGGGCAACTATGGGGAAATCCTATTTATGACTGGGAATACTTAGAAAAAACTGGCTATAAGTGGTGGATTAATCGTATAGAGGCAAGCCTAAAAATATATGATGTTCTTCGCATTGATCATTTTAGAGGCTTTGAAGCTTATTGGGAGATTCCTTTTGGTGAAGAAACAGCTGAAAAGGGTAAATGGGTGAAAGGGCCTGGATTAAAGCTTTTTGAAGCGATTCAAAAGGAACTGGGCGACCTTAACATTATAGCGGAAGATTTAGGATACCTAACCAAAGAAGTGATTGATTTTAGAAATAATACAGGGTATCCAGGGATGAAGGTCTTACAATTTGCCTTTGATACACGTGAAGAAAGTGATTACTTACCTCATAATTATGGTAAAAATTGCATTGTCTATACAGGCACTCATGACAACGACACAATTATAGGTTTTATTGAAACAACAGGAATGAAAAAAGATGTTCAGTATGCCAAGAACTATTTACACTTATCTAAAAAAGAAGGCTATAATTGGGGTTTCATACGAGGAGCTTGGGGGAGTCCAGCGGCTGTAGCTATAGCACCTATGCAAGATTTATTAGGATTAGGTAATGAAGCGCGGATGAATCTACCTTCTACTTTAGGTGGAAACTGGAAATGGCGTATGAAAAAAGATGCTTTAACACCCCTTTTAATTCGAAAGCTTTCCAAGGTAACCAATATATATAAACGGGAGAGGCCTAAGAAGAAAAAAGCAGTAGGGGCTGAAGTAGGTAATAAAGTAACAACAAAATAGAATATAACAACCTTTAAGTACAGGGAGTATTGGCTATTTTAATGTTTGGATGCAAACGTTGGAATAACCAATGGTCCCTGTATATTTTTTGCCAAAATACAAATAATGGGTATATAAGCAAAGCTTTAAGGAGTGATACAAAATGCTCATAGAGATACTAAAAGATATTTTTTCTATCTATATTGTTATTGTCATGTTTGCTTTAGGTCTTTATTTTATTTTGGTGCAGAGTAAAAATTTAATACAAGTAAATCATCTTATAAGGGAAGGAAAATTTTTAAGATGGGCAGGGTGGTTTTATATTCTAATGGCAGCAATAGGCTTTGTTATTCTGTGGATTTAAGATAATGGAGGAGAGACATGACAAAAGAGACGAAGAAGCAGAAAATAAGTGATGAAGACAATTTTCATGATAAGAATAATAAGATTACCTTAGAAATATCCTGGGATATGGAGGAAAACATCCAAAACATAGAAGAGCTTTTTAAGAACTGTATGGATGTCGTAAAAAGGGAAGTAAACATTGGGAAGGACTTTCCCTTTAAAATTTATGGCGTTTATATTGATGGGATGATTAATAGGGATATCCTGGAAGACTTCTTTTTAGGACGTATTATCGATTATAAGAATCTACAAAGTAGTACAGAAAAGAAAGATGAGACACCTACAGAGTGGATCATGCAGCACTTTTCAGCTACCTTTGATATTAAAGAAACCACTTCTTTTGATGCCATGGTCAATGCTGTCCTATCAGGAGATAGTGCTATATTTGTAGGAGGAAGTACCAAAGGACTTATTTTGGCTAACCGTGGTTGGCCAGCCAGAAGCATTAGTGAACCATCCAATGAAAATGTAGTCAGAGGGCCAAGAGATGCCTTTTCAGAGACCATTCGTTTTAATACAGTTTTGATTAGAAGACGTATTCGAGATACTAAGCTGAAGATCAAGATGATGAGCTATGGGATGCGTAGTCGTACAGATATTGCCATTGTGTATATGGAGGATATTGTAAAACCAGAGCTTTTAGAGGAGCTTATGAGGCGGCTCAACAAATATGAGATGGATGCCATTTTTGATAGTGGCTATATTGAGCAGCTTATTGAAGATAGCTGGAAAAGTCCTTTCCCTCAGACACAGGCAACAGAACGGCCAGATAAAGTGGCATCTAGCTTACTTGAGGGAAAGATTGCTATTGTGGTAGATAATTCCCCCTTTGTACTCATTGTACCTACTACCCTCAATGCTTTTTATCAAGCTTCAGAGGATTATTATCAACGTTGGCAGATTATGAGCTTTACACGTATCCTTCGTTATGTGGTCTCCTTTTTAGCCTTTGCTATGCCAGGACTTTATATTGCCCTTCTTAACTTTCAACCAGAAATGCTACCCACCCCTTTTGCTATTTCTATAGCAGCCTCAAGAGAGGGGATTACCTTTTCAACGGTAGTAGAGATTTTGATTATGGAGCTGACTTTTGAGCTCTTTAGGGAGGCAGGTATTCGGATACCAGGGGCCATAGGCCATGTCATTGGCCTAGTAGGAGGCATTGTTATTGGACAAGCAGCAGTAGATGCCAATATTATAAGTCCTATGATTATCATTATTATTTCTTTTACAGCTATTTGTACCTTTGCTATCCCAGATTATAGCTTGACATCAGCCTTCAGGTTGATTCGTTATCTCTTTATTGCCCTATCTGCCTTTTTAGGCTTGTATGGCTTTTTGTTAGCTCTTCTTATTACTCTTGTGCATCTTTCTTCTTTGGAAAGCTTCAAGGTACCTTATTTGGCACCTTATAATACCATGGATCAAAATGATTTTAGTGATTTAAAAGATACCTTTGTGCGTTTTCCAACCTTTATGCAAACTAAGAGGCCTATTTTTGCTAGGAGTAATCAAAGGATAAGATTGAGATTAAAAAGTGATCGGCAGCAACAAGATGTGGCACCTGGCTCCAATAGTGCTATAACCAATAATGGTCCTACTAATCGCAAAGATGATTCAGAAAGAGGTGAGTAGATGTTTTCACATAATGGAAAGATTTCTGTCAGGCAGGTGAAGATTCTGCTCATCCTGCAAATGTTTAACACAGGGATTTTATTACTCCCAAGAATAGCCGGGAAAATAGCTGGAAGAGATGGCTATGTACTTCCTATTATTGCCCTTTTATTTGGGCTAGCCTATGTTTATACTGTCTTAGGATTAACCACTCAATTTAGAGGGGAAACCTTTGTAGAGTTCGCACCTAAGATTGTGCCTAAAGGGGTAGCTTATGTGCTTATTGTTTTCTTTGCCTTAAAATTACTGGTAGGAGCAGGCCTCGAACTAAGGATGTTTGGAGAGATGATTTCTCGCGTCATGTTGCCCAAGACACCTCTGCCGGTCATTCTTTTGACCATGTTACTCACTATTTCTTATCTGGTGAAGTCAGGAATAGAAGCCACTGCC
>JAEZKI010000292.1 GCA_023415525.1 Bacillota bacterium
GAAGATCCCACCCATCAATCGGGCATACTTTCACATAAGATTCTTACAGATACAGAGTTTGTGGATTTTACTTTGGCACCTAACAAGGGAAGCACTTATTTAATGAATCACTTTGCAAAAGATAATATAACTATGACTATGGATAATGATATAGATACTAATCCACAAAGAACACTCCACTATCTTAAAAATTTACTGGTAGAAAATAATTTAGAGATTACAGATATCAAAGGATTCTTTTTCTCTCAGTATGTCAAAGCAACTATTGATCTACTTCAATCAGAATTAAAAATACCCTTTGATAAATTAGTTTATATTGGAGACAAATTCGGCTATACAGGAGCAAATTCTCCTTTCCTAGTGATGCAGGAAGCAATAAAATTAGGTCAGGTACAAAAAGGAGATCTCTGCCTATTTTGGACAATTGGATCTGCCTTTCAACATGCTTTTGTTCTAGCTAAAATCTAACTTTAAAAATTAGGAGGAATAATTAATGACAACTCTAAGAAAGCAGAATTTATTAATTTTTGGGTGCTATGTGTCATCTATGATTGCAAGGTTCATCTTAGACTTCCTTGCAACAGGAGACGCGGCATACGCTTTAGATATTATAGGTCCAACCTTTTTACTCACGGTATCTACGTTAATATTCCTAAAGTTTAATGATCGAATATTTTCTTATGTGCTTACAGTTTTTATGGGCATAGGTATTATTTTAGTTGCTAATAAGGTACATGGCGTAGTGAGCGTCATACTCTTTTTTTATACCATATTCATCGTATCCATTTACAGAAATTATAAGTATATCATTTTGGAAGGTTTCATTTCTCTAGGTGGTATTATTTATTATATCTGTATGGATACAGGCAATTATTATAATACTCCTGTAACGGATAAAGTTACTATTGTTGCTTGTGTTCTATGTAGCGTAGCAGTATGTTGCTTAAATGCTATAGAGATGCAGAAAGCTCTAGCATCTATAGAAAAAGAATCCATTAAAAATAAAGATCTATTGAGTAAAACGGAATCTATTTTATCAGTAGTAAAACGGACTACAAATACTCTAGTTTCTGTAAATAGTTCTGTAAACAATGAATTATCAAGTGCTATTGATACAACTAGCAGTATTAAAGAAGGCGTAATAGCTTCCGTAGATAACCTGCAAAATAATACTTCTTCTTTGGCAGAATTTAATGCTTTCTTAGAGGAAGGTTTTATGGAACTCTCCTTATTAACCAAAAATATATCTAATATCTTAGAGAAGCAGGAAATTACTGAAAAGGCTGTTCATTTAGGGAATGATAAAATTATACACTTACTTACTTGCTTGCAAACCATCATTACATATATGGGTAATATATCAGTCAAAACAACTACTTTAGCCGGAGACTTACCTAGTATTAATAATATTATTGATGGCATTAAAGCAACAGCTAATCAGACTAAACTCTTGGCATTAAATGCCAGTATTGAAGCTGCTCGAGTAGGTGAACAAGGTAAGGGCTTTGCTGTTGTAGCTGATGAAATAAGTAAACTCTCTGCCAATACGCAAGACCTCTTAAAGAAAACAGAACCTATCATTGAAAGTCTCCTTAATCAATCCGATGATATTGTCAAGGATACTAGTAGTATTAATTCAGAAATAGGTACCTGCCAATCCACTATGGGTGATATAAAGGATACTTTGCAAACATTAAGAGACTCTGCAATAGAGGTTACTACTTGTACAACCACCTCTTCTGAAGCTGCAAACCATGTAGAAGAAGTGTTCAATAATATTGTGCGTGAGATAACGGAGATTATTAATTCTATTTCAGAAACCTTAGACTATTCAAGAAGTGTCCAGGAAAATGTTAATAACTATGAATCTAACATGAATAATATCTCCCTGTCTTATCAAAATGTAAATCAATTAATCCAGGACTTAGATAAACAGGGAAGTTAATATTAAGAGTAAGCTTTACTCCACCTTCTCTGCCCTTCTTAATTTTTATAAAAGGACTATTGGCATGAGCTATAGTCCTTTTCCTTTTCGCTTTAATAACCTTTCTTATAACTACCCCGTCATAATCACATTATTTATATCTTATAACTCTTTTGTAATTTTCCATATCCACAGTTCCACCTATACGGTGTATCATTAACCTTTTGATTTTGCCTCCTAAGATATATTTAACAGATACACTTGCTTATCTTTTTACTTAATTTTTAATAATTTTACTTATTTTTAATTTTAAATATTAATTATACACTTTTTTACATCATCAATTTTTGTTTTATGTATAAATCTTTACAGCGAATAGTCAATATATAAAGAATATTGGGAATATATATATTATTAAATTATTTTTATCTTAAGCTCTTAAACATTACTTTGATAAATAAGTATTTGAAATTAACCCCTTCTAAAAATATATGTCCAATAAACGGGAGTTGTACGGTTAATCACCTTAGCTATGCTCTTGATTGTTCTATTTTTGTTTAAGTTGCTTAACTCTATTATTATGTTTGGGCACTCTCAACTATTGACTCAGTTGTAAACTAAGTATTCATTAAGACCTAGTAAGCCAAAATACCTTTTTCTAGAGTGCTCTAAATAAGTTTAATAGCTCCTTCTGGTTTTCTTTAAATAGCTTGCTTATTATGATTTGTTGGCTTATCAATAGCAGAAGAAGTATTAACTAAATAATTCGATGGATTAATTAATTTAATGATCATTTTAAAGCTATTCTATTAATAATAAACTAAATAATCCCCAATATGTTAAATACATCTAATAGCGAGGATTTGTAGGAATATAAAAGTTTAGCCCTTCGTAAAACCCTATAATGTCCCATTTTCTGTTAGATACAAGTACTCACTATTTAAATAAGTATGTTTGTTTGCTTATATACATACAACTGCACTGCTTAATGATGATAAGCTTATACATCCATGCTTAAAAGTACAGTCGGCTTACTTCACATCTATTTGTTGGCCAAATAACTTCATTTCATCATTTGCTTTTGAACATGCTTTTGTTTTAGCTAAAATTTAACTAAAAAAATTAAGGAGGCACATTGTGACATATCTTAGAAAGCAAAATCTGCTAGTTTTTGGTTGTTATATATCATCTCTTATAACAAGGTTTTTCTTGGATTATTCTACAACTGGGGATCTGACATACGCTATAAATACTACAGGCCTAACTATTTTACTCGCACTATCTACTTTAATTGTTCTAAAGTTTAGTGATAAATTATTCTCCTATGCAATAACAATTATCATAGGAATAACGGCTATTTTAATTACTAGTAAAGTACACGGCATGGTTAGTGTCATACAATTTTTCTATATCATATTTTTAGTATCTATTTATAGGAATTACAAGTATATAATTATAGAAGGAATCCTTTCCTTAGGCGCCCTCATTTATTTTATTTGTATAGATGCAGGGAATTATTATAATTCATCTGGAACAGATAGATTTACTATTATTGCTTGTATTATATGTAGCATAGTAGTATGTTGCTTAAATGCTATAGAGATGCAGAAAGCCCTTGGTGTCATAGAAAACGAATCTATTAAAAATAAAGATTTATTAAGTAAAACAGCTTCCATTTTATCAATAGTAAAAGACACTACAAATACTTTAGTATCTGTAAATAGTTCAGTAAATAATGAATTGTCAAGTGCTATTGAGACAACTGGCAGTATTAAAGAAGGCGTAATGGCTTCCGTAGATAATCTACAAAATAACACGTCTTCATTATCAGAATTCAATGCTTTCTTACAGGAAGGCTTTATGGAACTCTCCTTATTGACAAAAAATATCGCCAATATCTTTGATAAGCAGGAAGTTAGTGAAAAAGCTGTTCATTTAGGTAACGATAAAGTTGTAGGCTTACTTACTTGCTTGCAGACGATTATTACATGTATCGGTAATATATCAACCAAAACAACTACTTTAGCTGAGGACTTACCTAATATTAATAATATTATTGACGGTATTAAATCCACAGCTAATCAGACAAAACTCTTGGCATTAAACGCTAGTATTGAAGCTGCTCGAGTAGGTGAACAAGGCAAAGGCTTTGCTGTTGTAGCTGATGAAATAGGTAAACTATCTGCCAATACTCAAGACCTTTTAAAGAAAACAGAGCCTATTATTGAAAGCCTTCTTAATCAATCCGATGATATTGTAAGGGATACAAATAATATTAATACAGAAATAGTTACCTGTCAGTCAGCTATGAGTGATATAAAAAATACTTTACAAACATTAAGTGATTCGACACAAGAAGTTTCCAATTGTACAGCCACTTCTTCTGAGGCTGCGAATCATGTAGAAGATGTATTTAATAACATTGTGCGTCAGATAACGGATATCATTAATTCTATCTCTGAGACCTTAGAGTATTCCAGGAATGTACAAGGAAATATTAGTTCCTATGAATCTATTATGAATAATATCTCTAATTCTTATCAAAAAGTAAATCTATTAATCAATGATTTGGACAAACAGGAAGCCTAATATTCTGAATTGGGTTTGTTCCTTTCATAGGACCATGAACTTTTTTACAACTAGAGTCTAATGTAAGCATTTTTGTAGGAAAAGCAAAAAGGCAACTTTACATATGTAAAGTTGCCTTTTTTACAAAATGGTTACGCTGTTAAAGTCTCAATTATTTCTATTGCTTCATCTATACAAGCCCCACAAGCCATGCCTAAGCTTGTTGCCTCTTGCACTTCTTCTAAATTGGTTGCTCCGTTATCTATAGCATCTTTTATATCTTGTATAGTGATTCCATAACAAGTACAAATCACTTCTTCCATATTCATAATGAACCTCCTTCTGACTATTCCGTTAGGCTCTAGTCGATAATCTCTAGTCTTACTTCAATTGGGTTTTCTAGCCTTCTTTTTGAGACTATCCATCCCCATTTATTCCTAGTTCTTATATTCCTATTTAGTTTAACGAAAATCATCTCACTTCACAAGAAGGCACTTTTTCGTATCCCAGTATCTTTTTTGAAACCTAAAAAATTACCTATCTGCCTTAGTTACACGACGCAATCGCCCTTTTATGGGGGTTGTTTGAAGAGCTTTTAGTACCTCTTCCCCTTTATTATTCAAAATCTCCACAAAGGTAGAGACATCTAATATATTGATGATCCCTATATCTTGTGCTGTCATGCCTGGTAAGTTGCAAAGAGTTCCTACTATATCCACAGGACGCATTTTAGTTTTCTTCCCTGCATTAATGTGAAGCTTTATAATCTCCTCATTAAGCTTAGTTCCTTTCCCTTCTATAGACTTCATACGTGTACGCATTTTCATCTCAAATTCTTGTTTAAGCTCTTTGATAGCTCCTGGCAGCTCAAGTGTTTCAAGGGGAATCTCATAACCAATATAGTCATGGATACTCTTTAAAAACCGACTATCTCTAGGAGTCACGAAGGTAATAGCTTTTCCCTCTTTACTTCCACGCCCCGTACGTCCTATTCGGTGTACATAGCTTTCCTTATCCTCTGGTAAATCATAGTTAATGACATGGGTTATATGGTCAATATCAATTCCTCGTGCGGCTACATCAGTAGCTACTAAATAGCGAAAATAGCCTTTTCTAAAATCCTCCATTACTTGAAAACGGTCCTTTTGTTCCATACCTCCATGAATCTTTTGGCAAGTGTACTTCCGATTAACCAACCCTTCATAAACAACATCTACCTGCACTTGGGTATTACAAAAAATCATGCAACTCTCTGGATTTTCTATAATGGTTAGTTGCTCCAATAAATCCAATTTATCTTCTTCCTTGACATTGTAACGCACTTGCTCTACTTGATTAGAAGCTACGCTTTCAGCCTCTATCTCTACTGTTAGAGGTGCTTTCATATAAGCCTTGCTAAGGGCCTCTATATCCTTAGGTAAAGTAGCTGAAAAGAGAAGGGTTACTCTGTCTTTAGGCAATCGATCAATAATGCTTTGTACTTCTTCAATAAAGCCCATACGAAGCATTTCATCTGCCTCGTCAATAACAAGATATTTTATCTCTGAAGTGTCCCAAGTCCCTTTTTCTAAGTGATCTAAGGTACGGCCAGGCGTTCCCACTACAACATGGGTCTTTTGTTTAATTTGCTTTGCCTGAATAGGAAAAGGAGCTTTTCCATACAGGGCCACCACTTTAATACGTTTAAACCGCCCAAGGTGAAAAAAATCTTCACTGACTTGAATCGCTAACTCCCGTGTAGGCGTTAAGATTAATGCTTGGGGCTTGTTTTCTTCCCAATCTACTCGTTCACAGATAGGGATAGCAAAGCTTGCTGTCTTCCCACTTCCCGTTTGAGACTTCACTACCACATCCTTTCCTGCTAAAACAAGAGGTATTGTTTCTTCTTGCACCGGTGTAGGCTCCTTATAGTTTAAAAGGGCTATGGCTTTTAATAGGTTTTTGGATAATCTATACTTTTTAAATGGCGAATTAATCATTCCTTCATCTCTTTCTTATTT
>JAEZKI010000353.1 GCA_023415525.1 Bacillota bacterium
ATTCATAACTCACTAAACTAAATAAGCTACTCAATTATTGTACCTCCTTTTCTGCAAAATAATAAAGATATAAATCTTCTAACGTAGCCTCAGATAAATGCGCCTCTTCTACTGGCTTTTCATCAGAAATAATACGTAAAAAGGTTTCACCCTGATCTTCTCTTAAATTGACGACACTTTCTTCAGCCATAAGCTTTTTGGCCTTTTCAGGAGCTACTTTACACTCCCATACTTTATTTTGGATATTTTTTATAATCTCTTCTGGTTTCCCTTGATGTATCAGCTTTCCATCCTTCATCATTAAAACTTGATCTGCAATATATTCAATATCTGATACAATATGAGTAGAAAGTAATACGATGTGCTGACTCCCTAGATGAGCTATTAAATTGCGAAACTTTACCCGTTCCTTAGGGTCAAGACCTGCTGTGGGCTCATCTAAAATGATAACTGAGGGCTCATTGATAAGGGCTTGTGCAATACCTAAGCGTTGCTTCATACCTCCAGAAAAAGTCCCTATTTTTTTATTAGCTTCCTTCTCCAAACTCACTAATTCTAATAGTTCTGCCGTCTTTAGCTTGGCCTTGCTCTTCTTAATCCCTTTAAGGGCAGCTAAATACATCATAAAATCTTTTGCTTTAAATTCAGGATAATAGCCAAACTCCTGTGGCAGATAGCCTAATTGGTCACGATAAGCTTCCTCCTGAACCTTTATACCATCTAATTCAATATTTCCCCGATCAGGCCTTAAAATGCCACAAATCATACGCATAAGGGTTGTTTTACCCGCACCATTTGCTCCTAATAAACCATAAACACCTGCCTGAAACTGAATGGACATATCATCTACAGCAATCTTATTTTTATATTGCTTGGTGACACGGTCTAATTTAAGTTGCATAATTTCTCCTCCACTTTCCTTCCTAGCATTTTTACTTCATAAATAGTAAAACCTATAAAACTACAGAAGAGCAGTATCCAATACATACTATATTTCATAGCATACAAATCCCATGAAGCACTCAGCACAATATAGGCTGCTGATACCATTAAGGCTATAGCCATACAATAAAACAATGTATTCCTGTTTTTTAGATAATAAGAAATTTCTAGTGTAGCTATACTTGTCATGAGATAAGGAACTAACAAGTAAATAGCCGTTAATACTAAAGTGTGCCGACTGGTATGACTTACAAAAGGAAGACTTATGATAATAAGTGCTAAATCTTCTATTCCTAAAAAAGTCATGCGTGCTAATAAAACTTCATTCAAGTTATATTTGGTACTTATTTCCAGTTCATCCATGCCATAGGTATAGGAACGACTAACTTCCATACTCATAATCAAAGCTAATAAAGGCATAACAGCAGATACGCACCCTAATAGTGTTGGATTTCTGCCCATATTTCCCCCTGCTTGTTCTAACCGATAACCACATACAAGGGCCCCCACCATTAAAAGGAAGGATATTATCCATGTTCGCTTTCTAATGTAACCAAGCTGAGTTAAATAAAATTGTCTTCTAGAGGTTCTTGGTCTCAAACGAACTAAAAAGCTTTCTCTTTCTCTTGGCTCAGGTGCAATAAAAGCCTTTTTTAATTCTTTCTTAAATAAACTCTTTTTCACCTTTATCTCCTCCTTCCTTATTCCTGTAAGTACTTCTTTAAGAGCTTCAAGGCCTGTTGTTCCTTGCGGTAAAATGCAAAACGAGAAATTTCTAACACCTCTGCTGCCATTCCTACTGATAACTCATTGACATATCGCAGTAAAATCACTTCTTGTAGCTCCTTACTGAGCTTCTCAACAGCTTCTTGAATAGCTAAATGCTCCGTGACCTGTGCTATCTGCTTGCCTTCATCTGCCATTGGGTCAACCTGCTCTTCATCTACTTGCCATTTTTCTTTACTCTTTATACGGTAATAATCAATGCATAAATGACGGGCAATTGTATATAAATAAGCAAGTTGTTTCCCTGTATCTAAATAGGAGGTTTGCTTAAAATAGCGCAAAAAGGTTTCTTGGGTCACATCCTCAGCTTGCACACCACTATGTAAATGAAAATAACAATATTTATAAATTTTATTGTAGTGCTCCTCAATCTCTGCCATACAAAGCTCCTTTCATTATGTCTAACAAACCTTCTCAAAAAAATGTGCGAATAAATTCAAAAAATACACCTATATTCAGAAATATTTTCATAGAATCCAGTATTTCTGATGTAATAGGTGAATTTTTATTTTTATTGACAATTTATTTTATTCAAACTAATATGAACTCATAGTGTCATTATAGCACAATTTTTCATACTATTTATGCTATCTCGACTTACTTCTCTTAAGATAATAAAATGGAGGAAACATGATGAAAGCTTATCTACAACGTTTTTTGATTATATATATCAGTATTTCTTTACTTTTAACAGGTTGTCAAAAAACAGCTTCTGCACCCTTTATAAGACGTAATGGATTTGTTATGGGAACCCTTGTTACCCTTACCCTTTATGATACACAAGATGAAACCATCTTAGATACAGCCTTTCATCGTATCCAAGAACTAGAAGATATCTTAAGTGTAAATAAAGAGGGGACACTCCTAGATAAGATCAATGCTATGGCTGGTATAGCTCCTCAACAAGTGGACCAAGAAACCTTTGACCTCATAAAAAAAGGCCTTTACTATGGTGAGCTCACTGAGGGTGCTTTTGACTTATCCATTGGTCCTTTAGTTGCCCTTTGGCATATTGGTTTTGAAGATGCACGTGTTCCTGAACCTTCAGAGATTCAAAAGATACTTCCCCTTATTGATTATCGCAAGGTTATCTTAGATTCCCAAAATTCCACTATTTACTTACCTGAAAAAGGTATGTGCCTTGACTTAGGTGCCATAGCTAAAGGTTATGTAGCAGATGAAGTAGCTGAACTCTTACAAAAGGAAGGTGTAAAAAGTGCCACAATTGACCTCGGAGGAAATACCTTTGTACTAGGTGAAAAAGCCCCTCAAACTCCCTTTACTATAGGTGTCCGAAATCCTTTTAATCCTCGTGGTGCGATTATAGGAAAGTTAAAGCTTACTAATCGTTCTGCGGTTACTTCTGGTACCTATGAGCGTTATCTGGAAGTAGAAGGAAAACGCTATCATCATCTTTTAAGTCCTCAAACAGGTTATCCTTTTGACAATGAGTTAGTAGGAGTCACCATTATCAGTAAAGCTTCCTTAGATGGAGATGCTCTTTCTACCTCTGTTTTCGCCCTAGGTCTAGAAGAGGGCCTAAACTTTATCAATACCCAAGAAGGAATAGATGCCCTTTTCGTCGCACAGGATAAAAAGATTTATATTACAGAAGGGCTTAAGAATATCTTTACCCTCACAGACTCTACCTTTACTTTAGCTTCTTCCTTAAATCCTTAAAGAACTTCCTTTATTTTGTTTCTAATAGTCAAATTTTGTAAAATTTTAAGTGTCCTTCCCTATACCCAAGGCCATTATTCGTGTATAATGAACTATACTTAAAAATATAAACCTTAAGGAGAATGTCATGAACACTTCTTTCAAAGAACTTTCATTAAATGACGCGCTAATTACTGGGCTAGAAAAGCAAGGCATTACTGCGCCTACCGCTATCCAAGCCCTTACTATACCTGCCTTTTTAGAAGGTAAAGATCTTATTGTAGAATCCTATACAGGAAGTGGGAAAACTCTAGCCTTTTTACTTCCCCTTTTTCAAAAAATCAATGCTTCTAAAAGGGAAACCCAAGCCTTGATTTTAGCACCTACTCATGAGCTAGTTATGCAAATTCACACTCAAATTGGGCTCTTGGCCAGTAACAGTGGCCTTCCTATTACTTCTACCCCCATTATGGGAGAAGTCAGTATGGAAAAACAAATTAAAAAGCTCAAGGAAAAGCCTCATATTGTAGTAGGCTCCTGTGGCCGTGTCCTTGACTTGATGCGCAAAAAGAAATTAGCACCCCATACCCTTAAAACCCTTATCATTGATGAAGCGGATAACTTACTGGATAACAAGCAAGCTATTCCTATTCAAGAGATCATTGGACTGACCATGAAGGACCGTCAGCTTTGCACCTTTTCTGCATCTATTAGCAAAAAGACACTGGCTATGGCCAATGGACTGATGGAAGACCCTGTGGTACTTAAAACAGCCCCTAAAACGTCTCTTAATCCTCATATTGAACACCTTTATTTGGTAGGGGATCGCCGTGAGAAGTTTGACCTCTTGCGTAAGCTTCTAGCAGCTACTGGGACGAAGAAGGCTCTTATCTTTGTGAGTCAAAATACAGATAGTGAAGGCTTAGTGGAAAAGCTTAACTACCACCAACATCCTACTGCTTCCATCTCTGGTAAAGCTACAAAGGAAGATCGTAAAACAGCCCTTACTCGTTTTCGTACAGGTAAGGTTAAATGCCTTGTTTCATCAGACTTATCAGCAAGAGGATTGGATGTCCCTGAAATCACCCATGTTTTCCATTTTGACTTCCCTCTAACAGCTAATGAGTATTTACACCGTGCAGGCCGTACAGCACGTGGCCTTCTTTCTGGGACTTCTATTTGTTTAGCCACTCCTAAGGAATTAGGTGCAATCCGTATCTACGAAAAAGAGTTTGGCATTCAAATCAAACCTGTCCAACTCAAAGAAGGTAAAATTATTCCTGGCACAGCTTCTACAAAGAGTAATGTCCCTAAAACCATTTCTACGAATAAAGGAGCTTCTACCAAAGGAGCTATCTCTAAAAGAACTGCCCTTAAAGCAAATAGCACTAAGTCGGAGGATAAAAAAAGATATCCTACAAAATCCAATGGTCCTAAATCAGGTAACTCCAAATTTAAGGCCACTAAGTCTCGCTAATTAAGTAAAAGGAGGAGTAGCTCCCACTAATAGCTCCTCCTCCTTTTATTCTACTTCTAATATTTTCTCCTTAACTACCAAGGTAACATGACTCTCATTACTAACTTTATGACTTGATTATGAACTAAAAGAGGAGCGTACATATGACTAGAAAAAATCAACTTAACTTATCCCATGCTTTAAAAGAGCTTACCACAAGTCTTGAAGAAACTGTAAAGGAAATCTGTCCTACTCCTTCCGACCCCTTTGAAAAGGAAATCACCCGTTTTGCTCAAAAATATACTGTTCCCATTGCTTCTTCCCTTGATGAGCTTTTAGAAGCTTCTTTAACTTCCAACCCTTATCTTTCTAAAACAGAAGCAAAGCCTTTAAGCCAACTGACAGATCAAATCACTTAACCGAAAGACAACCTCTAGACTTCTATATGGCTTCAAGGTGCTCAAGCAAATACTTTGCTCTTAAGGCTATGAAAAAGAGAGAGTAGACCCATCTTTTCTACTCTCTCTTTTAATGAATGATTATTAACTTTTAACTTCTTAAGAACTTACTCTTCTATTCTTTAAGCTTAATGTGCCTACTTTAGAAAGCACAAAAACCACTAAGGCCATCCAAATAAAACCAAAGGTAATAAGATGGGCTAGGGTAAAGCTTTCCTTATAGACAAATACCCCCAGTAATAGCGTAAGAGTGGGGCTAATATACTGAAAAAATCCTACAACTGAAAAAGGAAGCCTCTTGACACCATAACCATAAAGTAGTAAAGGAATGGCTGTAACGACCCCTGCTAGAGGAAGAAGGAGGAATTGAGTGGGGCTTAGTGTTCCTATAGCGCCTACTTTATTAACCTCACATACCAAAAGATAAATAAGTGCAACGGGAAAAACTGTAGCTGTTTCTAAAGTTAATGAAATCTGGGGCTCCAAATTGGCTTGCTTTTTAAGGGCTCCATAGATGGCGAAGCTAAAGGCGAGTCCAAGAGCCACAAAAGGAAATTTGCCAAATTCTATAATCATAACAAGAATCCCTATAGCTGCTAAACCAACGGAAAATAATTCCCATTTATTAAATCTTTCTTTAAAGCATAATCCACTTATCACAATAACGACTAACGGATTCATAAAGTATCCCATGCTGGACTCAATAACATGTCCATTATTTACCGCCCATATGTAAGTAAACCAATTCACTGTAATACTTATGCCCGACAATAGCATCAGTCGAAAGCTTTTTTTATTTTGGCAGACCTTTTTAAGTGTTTCCCACTCTTTTGTTATACTGATCATCATGACACAAAAAACCAGTGACCATACTATGCGACTCCCTAAAATATAAAGAGGGGATACACTACTCAAAAGCTTCCAATAAATAGGAAGTATTCCCCATAAAACATAGGCAAGTACTGTGGCTCCAATTCCCTTTTTCATATCTCTCCCCCATTTGTTATATTTTAAATATTAGTTGATTATAGCACACCTTTTATCAAAAGCAAGGGCCTCTTTTATTAACTCACCCTATTTTATTCCTTTTTTAATCTCAAAAAAGCCTTTAAGGTGTCCTTTTTCTGAGCTGTCCCCAATAAGTTAGGCCTAAAAATCTAACTTATTAGGGGCACATCATTCATCAAAGTCCCTTATAGGCTTTTCTTAGCTTGTTATTGTTCATCTATGTGGGAAGACTCAATCCTTCTTACTCTAACCTCCCTTGAAAGATACTCCCTTATTTTACAAGGCCTATCTATTATTTAATAGACTCTGCTACTTTAAGAAGTTCTTCCTTACTAAATCCCCCTCTACTATTAATGTGATATAATACACCATTAACCTCCCAATGAATACTGTCACTATCCATAATAAGGGCTTCTGTTTCATTAACTTTAGCCTCTTCAACTGTTCCGCCGGTTCCCGTTTCATAGCCTGTTTCTTCATCGGATAACCTTTGTTGCATAAAGATATAGTTACTTGTACTCTCATTGGTATAATAAACATCAATGTACTTACTATTTTCTACTGTTCCTTTTTCATCCTTATAAAGCTCAATACGATCAAATTGATAGCCCTCTGGTAAATACGTAGGGAGTTTTACATCAAAGGCTGTATAGTCGTTGCGTTTACCTGCATCCTTAAGTACTAACATGTTTTTTTCTTTTTCTTCTGCTTCCATGGCTTCTGTCATGATCTTAAGGTTTCCATCTTCTTTAGTCAGATAGGCAATCTTTTCTCCCTCTTTAGTATACATCTCTGTTTTTTTGCTACCTTTGAATTCTGTTAATTCATTACCTTTTGCATCAAAAAGTTTACCCTTTAGCTCAGCTGGTACGGGCACACTGTCTGGCCCTTCCTCTACTTCTAGTAGCATAATCTTAATATTTCCATTGCCTACAGAAAATACCTCTTTTATCTTTGCAGTCCATTCTTTTGCAACAGCTGTTTGGGCAAATAAGGTGATGCCAAGGGCAATGGATGCTACTGCTACTGCCGGTTTTCTAAAACTTTTCATTTTCTTCATTGAATTGACCTCATTTTCTCTTATATTCTTTAATACTTTGTTCCGAACAGCATCTTTGCGGCTATAAATACTAAAGTCTTCTTGCTTTAATTTTTGTTCTAAAGCTTTTATTGCTTGTAGCTCTTCTAAATCCATGACTTCTTTATTTTTCATAACCTGTCCCCCTCCAGTTTAGCTTTTAATTTCCTTAAAGTACGGCATAAAATGACACTGACGTTTTTTTCCCCTATTCCTAATAACTCAGCAATTTCTTTATTTTTTAGATTGCCACCAAATTTATACGCAATAATACTTCTCTCTTTTTCTTTTAAAGTTTTAATCATTTCCAAAAGAACTTTGGTTTCTGCTGCTTGCTCCATTAACTGTTCGGGACCTGCTTCTTCAGATATCATTTCTAAAACACTCTCTAAGGAAGTCCAGGGATACTTCTTTTGACTCCTAAAATAATCATTCAGATTATTTCTAGCAACAGCAAATAACCACACATCCCAATTTCCCTTATGATTCTCATAGCTTGCTATCTTGGTCATTACTTTTTCAAAGAGCAGGCTAGTCAAGTCTTCAGCCACATATTGATTCTGAACTCTATAAAAATAATAATTATAAATCCTTTTGTAATAAGCTTCAAAAATATACGTAAAGTCTAGACATTGATCTTCTTCATTGTTTGTACACTCTGCAACCAGGACTTGTTGCACACCTTTCACCTACCTTCTTTTTTTACTTAGCTAAGTTCTTCTCATAAGTTAATACGCTATTTTTGTTATTTTACTACATCTTTCTTTTATTTAAATAAAAAATTATTTACTCCTCATCTAGTGGTGAATAAAATCAGCACTTCGTAGAATAATAATCCTCATAAGAATGAAAGGAATGAATGGAATGGATCAATTTAACTTTACGGTTTCCTACTTAGATGAGCAAGGTCAAAAACATGATAAAGAAGTTTATTTAGATAGCAGAGATTACAAAAGACATTATGAAGAAAACTTTTCCATCCTCATGCAAAAATATCCTCCTGATCAAGCGGAAAAGCATATTTTAGCTACCAAAAAGCACTATATTGAAGAAACTCTTGCCCATGAATTTGGGCCCAACGTCCCTCTTGAATATGATGTAGCTGAAATGATTAATACATTGGATCGAGACATAAAAGGAACTTTATAGTCTAAAAAACTCTCCACCTCTTTATCCTTTACTACTTTTAGTATCTAGTAAATGTTCTAACACAAACAAGGCATCCTGCTACTCAAGTATGAACTGTCCCCTATAAGTTAGATTTTTAATTCTAAGTTATAGGGAGTCGTCAAGCGTAGCAAGATGCCTTCTTACATATGTTTCTTGAACCTCTTCTTTATAAAATATATTATTTCTTCCTGAATAGTTTAATGTTCCTTTATCACCAGATCATCCTTTGAATCATAGTAAAGCCCTAGGTCCTTACAAACCTTATTATTAATACCCATTAAGGCTTCATGATAAGCCCT
Source organism: Bacillota bacterium (assembly GCA_023415525.1). Classification (GTDB taxonomy): domain Bacteria; phylum Bacillota; class Clostridia; order Lachnospirales; family Cellulosilyticaceae; genus Sporanaerobium. The sequence continues at coordinate 8,857 of JAEZKI010000353.1, forward strand.
ATAGCTTGGAGATAGTATTAACATATTGGGTATAAAAATAGCATAATAACCACAATCCTGTATGCATTTTGTAAATTTCTTTTTAGAATTAAAATAGTCAAGATACTTATAAAATAGACTCTTTTGTAGCTTAATACGTCTCTCCACCTGCTCCTTAATCTGTTCCTTCAAGCGTTCATACTCTTCTTCTGGCGTATCTATTAATTTTTTAAGTTGTTTTTCCATCTCAGCAACGCTTTGCTCGATGTTAGGTTTAGCGAATCTATATAATAAACAACTCCTCAGCTTCATAAAGAATGGAATCTTAATATCTACCTTATCCCAAAAAGCAATAATGTTTTCATAAGCTTTGTATTGTTCTGGTGTCTGGATCTTGATTTGTAAATAAGGTATAAAATGATTCACAAAAAAGTAACCATAAAAACCTGGTAGCATTTCTTGCATGGCCTTTCCTACTGTTTCATAATCTATTTCTCCATAAAACTTCTCTACATCATGATCTGCTATAAATTCTTGAAGTGCTTTTAATTCTTGTTTAGAAGCTTCCAATTGCCGACTCTTCTCTTTATAAATAGCTTTTAGTAACTCTTTATTTCCCCCCTCAAGCAAAACTTTAATATCTTTAATACTGATACCTAATTTTCGATAAATAGCAATTTCTTTTAAAAGCTTAATCTCTTCCTGTGTATAATTTCTATAGCCATTTTCCCCTTTATCTACCTTTAAGAGCCCCGCCTCCTCATAATACTTGATAGCACGTTTACTGAGGCCCACTTGTAGAGTTACTTCATTGATTTGCATTTTCTACTCCCCTTACACTTATTTTAACCTTATTCTATAC
>JAEZKI010000080.1 GCA_023415525.1 Bacillota bacterium
AAATACATTTATGTTGGTAATCCTCTTCTTCGCTCAAAGTCACTACATTGGTCCTAAAGGTTACATCTGTATCTTTTAAAGTGACCCCCATACTTAATGCTTCCAACGGACTTCTACCAAAATAATATTTTTGAGGATGATAGCCTAATACAGATAGATTAGCTGTATCACTCCCCTTCGCACAACCTTCTGGTATTGTTTGAACCATTCCAATCTGACTATAAGGCGCCAGCTCATCTAAGGTGGCTGTATGGGCATACTCTAAAGGAGTAAACCCTCCTAATGCTTCAATAGGTTCATCTGCCATGCCATCCATAAGTACTACTACATATTTCATCTTATCGCCCCTTATTTGATAAAGTAAAGCTTATTCTTTACTTTAATGTCTCCTAGTGCATTTATTTTTTCACTAAAGCTGGCTTCTGTTTGTTCACCTGTAATAAAGGCATACTCATTTTCTAAGCCTTTGACTTCTTTTACTTCTCCAAAAATAGCCTCAATACGTTTTTTCATATCTTCACCGTCTTTTTGTACACGTACGAAATAGCTGGCTTTTACTTGCCCTTTATCCTTTAATTCCACTTTTTCTTTATTCCAAAAAGAAATAATATTGATCCCCTTATGCTTTGCTGCATCTACAATATCTGCTACAACGGCACTGGCTGTTGGAAGTTTACCTGCTCCTCTACCATAAAACATCACATCCCCAATGACATTCCCTTTCACAAGAATACCATTAAACACATCATTTACCATAGCTAATGGGTGATCTAAAGGAATAAGACTAGGGGCAACTCGTGCAAAAATACCTCCTTCTTGCTTTTGACAAGTTGCAAGGAGTTTAATGATACATCCCATCTTAGCCGCATAGTCCATATCTTCCTTTGTAATCTTTGTAATACCTGTTGTAGGAATATCTTCAAAATTAACATGTTCACCAAAGGCAAGAGAAGCTAAAATAGCAATTTTACGGCAAGCATCATAACCCTCTACATCCGCTTCTGGATTTCTTTCTGCATAGCCTAATTCTTGAGCTTTTTCTAAGACTTCTTCAAAAGGGCGACCTTCATTTTTCATTTTTGTTAAAATAAAGTTGGTGGTCCCATTTAAGATTCCTGTAATCTCATAAATTTCATCAGCTGTTAAAGATTGATTCAAAGGTCTAATAATAGGAATACCACCTCCTACACTAGCTTCAAAAAGAAAGTTGGCTTTGTTTTGACGAGCCAGCTCCAGAAGTTCAGCTCCATGTTTGGCTACCAACTCTTTATTAGAGGTTACAAAACTTTTACCTTTAGCTAAAGCTGCTTTTGCAAAACTATAAGCCGGCTCAATGCCTCCCATAGCCTCTGCAACAATCTCGATTTCCTCATCCTCTAAAATAATATTCACATCTTTAACAATGAGTTTATTAATAGGGTCTCCTTCAAAATCTCTTTTATCTAATATGTATTTAATCTCAATAGGTCTTCCTGCACGTTTGTTGATACTTTCTTGATTTTCAGCAATAACCTCAACAACGCCACTTCCCACTGTTCCAAATCCAAGTAGTGCTATTTTCATACTTATCTCCCTCCACTCTTGATTAAATCTATTCTCTTGCAAGAATTTTAATTTCTTGCACGCCCTCTAACTCTTCTAACTGACTAATAAGGTCTTCTACATCCATTTGCATATTAACAGTTTGTAAACACAAATTAATAATGGCAATGCCATTCATGGGTACCATTTGATTAATAGTAAGGATATTAGCTCCTGCATCAGCAATGCAGTTGAGTGCATCAGACAATCGCCCTCTTTCATCCTGCAGATGAATTAGCATCGTAAGGGCTTCTCCCTTTCCTTTATCATAAAAAGGAAAAATGGAATCCTTATACTTATAAAAAGAACTTCTACTAATCCCCATTCTTTCAGTTGCTTCCTGTACAGTTAATGTCTTGTCTTTTTCCAAAAGATTTTTAGCCTCTACGACCTTCAAAAAAATCTCTGGTAATACGTTTTTATTAACTACATAGAACTGACGTCTTTCTCTCATTATATTCTCCTTGTTCGTTGGTGGTGAACATTTGTCTATCGAATACAAACTATATCATAATTTATAACGCATTTCAAGATAATATTACTAATTTTTGATAAAATTATTGTTTATTTTGAAAATAAGTCCGTCTTCTAAAGACAGCCCTCTGGCCTAAAGAGTAAAAAAGTTCACTTTTAAACATAAACAGACTTTCGTGCTAAATAAAAAACACCTCCACCTTAAAGATGTAAGTGCTCTTTAACCTGTTTTAAAAGCCAATGGCTTATAGGAAAGCTTAAAACAATCTGAAGAAGTGTTAATAGCCAGCTGCCTTGTCTCAGTGTCCAATAAAGAGACTCAAAATACGTCAGTTGTCTCCGCAAAAGCTGATGATGGTTTACTAATTGCTTTTTAAAATAATCCCAGTAATAGGACATATCAAAAATATTATAGGGTGGTAATACTTCTGAAGGAATATAAACGGCTTTGACGCCTAGAATCAAGGC
>JAEZKI010000386.1 GCA_023415525.1 Bacillota bacterium
TCTGTCATGAGGAAGAAACACTTAAAGCTTTTAAAAACCTCAACGAAGAGCTTTGTGATAGTGCCAATCAGGCCAATAAATTTGCCAATATTTTGATGCCTATTATGAATAATATGGGGAACTTGAATTATGTTGTTACAGCGATTATAGGTTCTTTATTAGCCATATTAGGTTTAGGCGGTTTTACCCTGGGAGGGCTTGCTTCCTTCTTGCAATTTAATAAAAGCTTTACACAGCCTATTTCTCAGATTTCACAACAGTTTAATTCCATTATTATGGCACTTGCAGGTGCGGATCGTATCTTTAAGTTATTAGACGAAGTACCAGAAGCAGATGAAGGCTATGTGGAGTTAGTCAATATCAAAATAGGACCTAACGGTGAGTATGAAGAATGTAAAGAAAGAACAGGAACTTGGGCATGGAAGCATTATCACCAGGAAGATGGCACCACTACCTATAAGAAACTAGAAGGTGATGTGGTTTTTGAACATGTTAATTTTGGCTATAATGAGGAAAAGATTATCCTTCAGGATATTGAGCTTTATGCCAAACCAGGCGAAAAAATTGCATTTGTAGGTGCCACAGGTGCTGGTAAGACGACTATTACTAATTTAATTAATCGTTTTTATGCTATCCAAGAAGGTAAGATTCGCTATGACGGAATTAATATTAATAAGATTAAAAAAGATGATTTAAGAAGGTCGCTAGGTATTGTCCTTCAAGATACTCACTTATTTACAGGAACAGTAATGGATAATATTCGCTATGGTAAGTTAGATGCAACCGATGAAGAAGTAAGGGCAGCAGCAAAATTAGCTAATGCAGATTATTTTATTAGGCATTTACCAGAAGGTTATGATACCCTGTTAACAGGAGATGGAGCCAACCTTTCACAAGGGCAGAGACAGCTTCTAGCCATTGCAAGGGCAGCTATTGCTAATCCACCTGTACTTATTCTGGATGAAGCTACCTCTAGTATTGATACGCGAACAGAAAAAATTGTGCAAGAGGGTATGGACCGCTTGATGGAAGGCAGAACGGTATTTGTTATTGCCCATCGTTTATCCACCATTAAGAATGCCAATGTCATTATGGTATTGGATCAAGGAAGAATTATTGAACGAGGCAATCATGAAGATTTAATTAAGAAAAAAGGAACTTACTATCAGCTTTACACCGGTGCCTTAGAACAAGATTAAGAGAGGGGGTCTCTCACTAATTTAAGTATGTGCCTTACTAAGTTTACTTAGTGAGAGACATACCATTTTAGTGAGGGCCCCTTTTTAGATTGTGGTTTATAGAAATAAAGAGGAGGAGGGAGTAGGATTAGTCGCTTAAAATTTAATCAAGAAGATTTATAAAGAGGGTAATGATGGCAGAGTTAACAAAGTCAATAAATAGGCAACCTACAATGGGGACAACAAAGTAGGGAGTAGGAACAAAGCCGTAACGATTCGTCAGCTCATCCATATTGGCAATAGCATTGGGGGTTGCCCCCATTCCAAAGCCACAGATAGCAGAAGAAAAGACAGCAGCTTCATAGTTTTTGCCCATAACTCTATAAGTAACAAAATAAGCAAATAAGCCAACTAAAAGGACTTGGGCGACAAGTAAGATAATCAGTGGTAGAGCTAGGTCAAACAGTTGCCAAAGCTTAAGTCCCATGAGTGCCATAGTTAGGAAGAAAGAGAGGCTAAGGCCTCCTAAGGTTTCAATTTCTTTTTCTACTAGTTCGTGACCTCTAAAATCATAGAGATTTCGGATAATAGCCGCAACTAACATGGCACCAATATAGGAAGGAAAGGTTAACCCTGATAATTGAATGAAGTCAGAAACAATAGAGCCTAACCCCATGGCAATGAATAAAAAACAGGCACCATTCATGAGCTTCTTAAAGGATAAGATATTGTGGTTTTCTTCATTATAATCGCCTACTTCCGTAGGAGGAGACACTGAGTTTTCGTCATGAACTGTTTTAAGATGATGATGTAAGATGAGACTTCGGGCCACGAGACCACCAATAATACTTCCCATAATAAGGCCAAAGGTAGCAGAAGCAACGGAGACGGTTGTGGCACTCGCTATGCCCATCTCCTCTAACATTGGGCCAAAAGAACCAGCTGTTCCATGACCACCTACCATGGGGATAGAAGCAGTACAGAGTCCAAGCAAAGGTGATAAACGGAAGATGGAGGCAAGAAGTGTTCCTAATATGTTTTGCAAAATAACGAGAAGCACAGAAAGTCCAAGGAAAATAGCAACCCTAAGGCCTCCTTGCTTTAGTATTTTGATACTAGCTGTAAAACCAATACTGGTAAAAAAGGCTGTCATAAAAATATTTTGTAAGGTTGTATCTAAGTGAATTACTGCTATATTGGTCTGATGAAATAAAAGGATGACTAAAGCAAAGACAAGCCCTCCAGTAACGGATGGGGGGATGCAGTACTTGGATAATATAGAAAATTTATTTCTTAAGTATTTGCCCAAATAAAATATGAGGGATACAAGAGCCATAGTCTCGTAGACATTTAAATTCAATAACATAGAATGAAGTCCTCTCTGTAATAATAGATGTTTACCTAGTCTATAGCATATCCCATAAAAAATAAAAATATAGGAAATAACAAAATTTAATATTTAGAATTTACAACTAAAAATTAGTATGATAGTATTATATTGAATATTAGTTCAGTGAATTTATTTTCAGTAAGAGGTGCACTATGACACGAGAAGAGCAAAAACAGAAACGACGTCAGGAAATCCTTTATGTCGGTTTAAGTTTATTTATAAAAAAGGGTTATGCAGCCACCAAAATAGCAAATATTGCTGAGGAGGCCAATATGAGTATGGGACTTTTATTCCATTACTTTAACTCCAAGGAGGCGCTATTAGAAGAATTGGTTCAACTGGGATTAGAAGGAACAAGATTACCCTTACAAGGAATTATAAAAGAGCCTTTAGAATTCTTTAAAAGCTTTACGGAAGATCTATTTAAGTCTATGCAACAGGAACCTTATGTGGCTCAGATGTTTACACTCATGGGGCAAGTGCAAAGAAATGAAGGAATTCCAGAAAACATTCGGCAACTGGCTTTGGAGGTTAATACAATAGAGTCTTGTGTAGTCATAATAGAAGAAGGACAAAAAAAAGGAAGCATTCGCCAGGGCAATGCTTTAGCCCTATCTAATACCTACTGGTGTACTATTCAAGGTATTGCCGAGCAGTATGTTTTAAGACCAGATATTCCTTTGCCGGAGGTTGAATGGATTATTGATTTAATAAGCGAAAAGGGGAGATAGTATGAAGAAGGTTGGGATTATTGGTGGTGGTGTAGCAGGACTAAGTACAGGAATTTATGCTTTGCAAGCAGGCTTTGAAGCCACAATCTATGAAAAGAATGATAAGGTAGGAGGGGAATGTATAACCTGGGAACGTAAGGGGTTTCATATTGATAATTGCATTCATTGGTTAACAGGGACAAAAGAGGAAACAAAGCTTTATAAAATATGGGAAAATCTTGGTGTATTAGGAAAAGGCATTTCTGTTAGACAACCTAACTTGTTTTATGCCGTAGAATATAACGGGCAAAAGGGTGTTCTTTGGAAGGATTTAGAAAAGACGGAGAAGGAATTAGTAGCCGTAGCACCAGAGGATGAGGGAGAAATAAGAAAGCTTATGGCTCATGTAAAGCTAGTAGAGACCATGGAAATGCCTACTGACAAGCCTATGGAGAAAATGAACCCTATTGAAATATTTAAGCTAGGACTGTCTATGAAGGATATGGCACAAGTAATGAAAGAATATGGAAAGATAACCATTGGCCAATTAGCGGAAAGGTTCAAGCATCCCTTGCTTCAAGCACTTATAAGAGATTATATGCCTGAAGACTTTTTAGCTTATGCATTTATTGTCTCCTATGCTACTTTTACTTCAGGGAATGGAGGTGTTCCAGAAGGTGGTTCTTATAAAATGATAGAACGTATGAGAACACGTTTTGAAAGTCTTGGAGGAAAGATTTATACCAAGAGCCCTGTTACTAAAATAGAAATAACTCAGAATAAAAAGGCAAGAGGCTTTATGCTTCAAGATGGAAAGGCTGTAGAGGTAGATTATATAGTATGTAGTTGTGACACAAGCTATACCTTTGGGCATCTACTTGATCAGTCTTATATGGAAAAGAAATTAAGAAAGGCTTATGGAGACCGAAAGAGTTATCCAGTAAATAGTGCTTTCCAAGTGGCTTTAGGAGTTGAGGGGGAATTTGAAGAGGTAGAGGAAGGACTTGTGTTTTCATGTATCCCCCTACAGATTGGTAAGCAGAAGATCGATAGAATGGGTATTAAGAACTATAGGAATTACGGAGCTTATATTGCCCCTAAAGGAAAGACAGTCTTACAAAGCCATTTCCTACAATGCGAAGAGGACTATGAGTATTGGGAAGAACTTTATAAGGACAGGACAAATTATCAAGCCAAAAAGGAAGGACTAGGGGCAGAGGTTCTTAAAAGAATAGAAATGAGATTTCCAGCTTATAAAGGAAGACTAGAAGTCATAGATATTTGGACACCTATAACTTATAGACGCTACTGTAATGCTTATAAGGGAGCTTATATGAGTTTTATTACGACTTCAAATAGCAAGCAGAATAGTTATAAAATGTGTATTAAAGGATTGGATAATGTCATCCTAGCCAGTCAATGGCTTTTAAGTCCAGGGGGGTTACCAACAGCAGCTGTTATGGGAAAGTTTGCTCTATGGTTAATTGAAGAAAAAGAGAGAAAGATAAATAAATAAACCTAAAAAAAGAAATACTAGGGAGAAATAGGAGAAAGAAAGTGACTGCTTAGTGAAAGGGAATCGATCCTATAAGAAACCTCTAATAATTTTATTGATTTTGGGTATAATCATGAGCTCCTATGGAAGTAGTATAAGAGCTGAAGAACAGGTACAAGGCTATGAAGAGGTTTTCAAAACCTATAGGGTACAGGGCGTAATAAAAGAGCCAATTCATACGCTTAATGAAGGGCAAAAGATAGAGATTCTATCTAATGATGGGCAGGGTTATTATTTGGTAAAAGACCAAAAAAATAAAGAGTGGTATATACCATGGACGTATGTTGAATTAGTGGAAAGTCAGGAAAAACCACCAGTTGAAGCTACCATAGATGAAATAGAAGGTTATGTAGAAAAGAAAAAATTAAAAAGTGATACCCCTTATTTGCTATGGACAGATTTAAAGAGACAAAAGACATATGTCCTGCGCTGGGATGGCAACGATTGGCGAGTATGCAAGACTTTAGTCTGTGGAACAGGAAGACATACCCACCCTACACCCAAGGGACACTTTAAAATAACGAATAAATTTGCCTATATCGAAATAGACGATTACCTGTATAAATATGCCAGTGCTTTTCATAAACGCTATATGTATCACTCTATTCGTTTAGATGATGAAGGAAGAGAACTAGAAGACATTTGCTTAGGACAACCTGTTTCCTTTGGTGGCATCTATTTATCCACACTAGATAGTGAGTGGGTTTATCAACATATACCGATTGGAACAACGGTTTGGATTAATTAAATTGATAAATTTATCTTTTCACACGGCACCCACCTATAGGATAAAATAAGGTATTATCAAAGACTAGCTGAGAAAGAGGGGGACCTCTCCTACTGCCCTTTTTTCCTATACACTATAATTTGTCAAGGACAAGGGAATATGCTAATATAGGGTGACATAACTAGAATGAATGCTAAGAAATGGAGAAAATAACAACATGCAAGATTTACCTAATTGTCCAAAATGTAATTCACCCTATACTTATGAGGATGGAAGTTTATTGGTTTGCCCAGAGTGTGCCTATGAATGGTCAGCAGAAAATAGGGATGAATTGCAAGAAGAAAAAGTAGTTAGAGATGCCAATGGAAACATATTACGGGATGGTGATAACGTTACTGTCATTAAAGATCTGAAAGTAAAAGGGAGTTCTTTGGTTATAAAAATAGGAACCAAAGTGAAAAATATACGTTTAGTAGATGGAGACCATGATATTGATTGTAAAATTGATGGAATAGGGGCTATGAAATTAAAGTCAGAATTTGTAAAAAAAGTGTAAAAAGGGTAGGGATAACCTACTCTTTTTTTCGTAAAATTAGGTTGAAAAATGTAGGAATAAAAATATTGTCAAATAAATATTTTTGGCATATGATTAAACAAAGATAGTCATATGTATTGTCATAAATACTAGAGAAATGAGCCTAATTAGGAGGATGTTTATGTATAATATACTAAACAGATTAAAAGAAGGTCTTCTTATTTTGGATTTGAGGGGAGAAGTTGTATTTATTAATGTAGCTCTTTTACAGATGCTCAATTACTTTAAATATGAATGGCTTGGTACAACTATTAAAACTTATATAGATAATTATGAAGAAGTATATAGGATTTTAAGAGAAGGAAGTTATAAGGAAATGCCATTAACTTTCTATACCTCCGCAGGCAATCAGA
>JAEZKI010000406.1 GCA_023415525.1 Bacillota bacterium
TCACTAAGTAGTGAGTTTACCAAATCTTCACTTTGCTTTTCTGTTCCTACAATAGGAGAGACTTCTGTCTGAATATCTGCACGAATAATATGATAACTAGGTGCACTGGCACGAAGCTTTACACCAAAGCGATTGCCTTGTTTTACAATTTCAGGCTCTTCCAATTTAAGCTCTTCAAAAATGGGACTTACGACTCCGTAACCCTTTTCCTTTACTTCATTGAGTGCATAAGCTACCTTATCGTATTCTTTCTTAGTTGCTGCCAACTCCTTGATAAGGCTCATAAGCTCATGATCACCATGAATTTGCATTCCTGTTGTTTCAGATAGTACTTGATAGAAAAGGTCCTCTGTCGTATTAATATCTACCTTAACAATGCCTTCTCCTAATTCTATCTTTTCCATATAAATATTCTTAACAAAATCAATGTTTTTAAAATCATTAACAGCTTCACGCATTTGTCGAATATTTTCTAAAGGATAGATATATTCTTTTACATAATCAATCCAAGCCTTTTTTACCCAATGTTCATTATCTAGTGTTTCTACCCATTTAGGTAACATAAATTGTATTTCACTAAGTGGAAATTCATAGAGTATCTTTTCCAGTACTTGATGAATATCCTCGGTTTTCATCTGAGCCACATCCATTGGCAAAACAGGAACATCATATTCTCGAGATAAATGGGCAGTTTCTTCTACTACATTTGCATCAAAAGGCTTCTTGGTATTATAGATGACCACAAAAGGCTTCTCAAGCTTTTTAAGCTCTTTTATAGCGCGCTCCTCAGACTCTATGTAGCTTCCCCTAGAAATATCCGTAATTGTATTATCTGCAGTTACAACAATACCTATGGTTGCATGATCTGTAATTACTTTTTTAGTTCCAATTTCTGCTGCCTGTGTAAAAGGAATCTCCTCTTCAAACCAAGGAGTCTTTACCATACGTGGCGTATTATTATACAGATGACCTTCTGCTTCAGAAACCATATAGCCCACACAATCAATCATCCGTACCTTTACATTGAAGTCCCCTCCAATAGTAATACCAATAGCTTCATTAGGAATGAACTTAGGTTCTGTGGTTGTAATGACTTTCCCATCCCCACTTTGAGGTAATTCATCTTGTGTACGTTCTTTACTATACTCATTTTTAATATGAGGTAATACCAGTGTCTCCATAAATCTTTTAATAAAAGTAGATTTTCCTGTTCGAACAGGTCCTACTACGCCTATGTATATATCACCATTTGTCCTCTCTGAAATATCTCTATAGATATCATTATATTCCATAGCATTCTTTCCTCCTTCTATTGAAATGTATGGGTACATTTCAATATATGGTACAAAGAAAGGATATATACCTTATTCTTTTATTTATAGTTCACTTTTTTTATCGCGTTGCATCAACAGTTTAATGGCTTCTGCCGTTGACTTATTTTCAAATAAAGTTTCATAAACAGCATCAATGATAGGCATTTCAATCTCATATTTAAGCATTAAAGCATGAGCAGCTTTTGCAGTAGGAACACCTTCTACTACCATATTAACCTTTTTAATGGCTTCATCGATAGTATAACCCTGTCCTAAAAGCTCACCTGCTCTACGATTACGACTATGGCCACTGGTACAGGTTACTACTAAGTCCCCAATACCTGCCAAACCTGCAAAAGTACTCGCCTTGCCTCCCATAGCCACACCTAAACGTGTTATTTCTGCAATCCCTCGTGTAATAAGAGCTGCTTTCGTATTATCCCCATAATTCATGCCTTCAACTACACCAGCTGCCAAGGCAATAACATTTTTAAGGGCTCCTCCTACCTCTATACCAATTAAATCATCATTGGTATAGACACGGAAATAATCACTCATAAAAAGCTCTTGGATCAATTCTGCACTCTCTAAGTCCTTACTGCTTACAGCTACTGCAGTAGGTACATGGCGCGCTACCTCTTCTGCATGGCTTGGCCCAGACAATACGACTACTTTATTTTCTGGAAGTTCTTGTTCAATGACTTCTGAAAGACGAAGTAATGTGTCATTTTCTATTCCTTTGGACACATTTACGATAATAGCTTCCTTAGAAATATAAGATTTCATTAGCTGGCTTGTTTGACGAATAGCTTTAGAGGGAACAGCCAAAATAACGACATCCTTATCTTTTAATACTTCTTCCATATCTGTTAAAAAAGCCATCTCCAAAGGCAGTTTAATACCTGGCAAACATCTTTTATTTTCCCGGTGTTGTAAAATAGTATTCTTCTCCATTTCATCATAGCACCAAATAGTGACGCTATTTCCTTTTTCATTTAGAAGTAAAGCAAGGGCTAACCCCCATCCTCCTGCACCTATTACTGCAATATTTTTCATAGGAATCACCTTCTCCTTTTATTTTTTACTTGTTAGCCTAGCCTCTGTGCCATCGATTAATCTTTGAATGTTGGCTTTATGACGGTAAAAAGCAAGGGCAGCCATTATAAAACTTAAGAGCATCGCCTCAATCCCTATATTTCCTACCTGTCCACAATAAAAGAGTATCGTTAAAATAGGAATAGATGCTGCTAGCAAAAGCGAACTTAAGGATACAATACGTGTTACGCCAAAACAAATAAGGAAAATAGCTGCTGCAATTAAAAACATACGGTAGTCAATAGCAAGTAACGTTCCTGCCGTAGTGGCAATTCCTTTTCCCCCTTTGAAGTGAAAAAACAAAGGATAATTATGCCCACTAATGGCACCCATACCACTATAGAGTCCAACCAGTATACTTGGCTCATCTTGAAAAATGACTCTAGCTATTAAAATAGCTACCACCGCCTTTAAAACGTCTGCTAAAAGTACGATGACACCCGCCTTTTTACCCATGACACGAATAGCATTTGTGGTACCAGGATTTCCACTACCTTCCTCAGTAATGCTAATACCTTTGATCTTACCATATAAAATAGCCGATTGAATGCCACCCAACAGATAACCAATCCCAAATGATATAAGTCGATACATATTATTCCTTCTCTCCTTTTTCTCTTATTATAAAGCGAAGAGGTGTAC
>JAEZKI010000412.1 GCA_023415525.1 Bacillota bacterium
CCAATAGGTGTATTTAATCGTCCACTTTCTAATAAAGATAACAAAGCTATTGTAGCTGTTGCTGACAATGAAGTGATTGCAGAACAAGCAGTAGAATACATGGCTCAGGAAGCTAAAAAATTAGGCAAAAAAGTAACACCTCTTATTATGGTAGGCGATTTGGGTGATCCTAATGCTATTGCTCGTAAACAAGGATTCTACAATGTTATTGAAAAATATCCAGATTTATTTAATAAAGTAGTTGAAGTACCTACAAAATGGGATGCTGCAACAGGGCTTGCGAATTTACAAAGTGCTATGCAAGCAAATCCAGATGTAGACTTCTTATTTACTTCATCAGACTTCTTATTTCCACAAATTAAAGCAGTACTTGAACCCTTAGGAAAATGGAAAAAAATCGGAGAACCAGGTCACGTTATCATGGGTGGTTTAGATGGAGATTCAAGTGCAGGTAAGTTAATTGATGAAGGATACATTGATGCAACAGGCGTACAAGATGTTTACTTTGAAGCACAGTCTATTTTAGATGAAATGTTAAAGGCTATTGAAAATGGTGATAAAACACCTGATATTTGGATACAAGATCCAGGATTTGCTTTAACACAAGGAAATGTAGAAGAAAGACGTATGGATATGTGGGGCAATAAACTACGTGAAGATTTAAAATAATTTTTAACTTAAGATGAGCAAAATAGGAGAGTAATATAGTACTTTTTCTCTCCTATTTTATTTTTAAGCATGTAAGGATAGTTGGATGATTGGAGGGATAAGATTGAAATTAGAAGAAAAGAAAACAACAAATCAAAAGGCAAAAAGTTTGGTAGAGAAAAGCAAGTATATACTAAAAAAGATTTTCGTATCTGAGTATTTTATACTTTATCTAAGTTTAGCATACTTTTTTATACTGGTTCCATTTGTTCCAGGGCTTGCATCAGTACCTAATATCATGAATTTATTTTCTAATATGTGGCCTATGCTTACCATAGCTATTGGTCAGACAATGGTTCTTATTGTTGCGGGTATAGACTTATCTCAAACAGCAACGCTAGGCATTACAAGTATTATTGGCGCAATGGTTATGTCTACAGGGATAGACCCTGCATTACTTGAAACTTCTCCTCTTTGGGGCTGGTTCATTACAGAACAAGGTGGGGTATTAGCTGGAACTCGTATGGCAATACCTGTTGGGATTGTTATCATGCTTGCTGTAGGAACGTTAATAGGATGGTTTAATGGTATAGCAATAGCAAAATTTAAAATAACTGCTTTTATGGTAACACTTGTTTCGCAAATGTTTTTTGGTGCACTAGCAATATATCTTAGCACTTCACAAAATATAATGAATCTTCCTAAAGCCTTTAGTTCGATAGGTACAGAAGGGATTGGAATAATACCATTTTCACTTGTCATTGCAGTGGTACTAGGAATAGTAGCACACATTATACTAAGTAGTACTGTACTAGGCAGATGGCTTTATTCAACAGGAACCAATATAAAATCTTCTATAGTGTCAGGTGTACCTACAGATAAAGTAGTAATCTTTGCATACATGTTTAGTGGATTTTGTACATCAGTAGGAGCCATTTTATACTCAGCAAGACTAGGGATGGGGAGACCAACCCTTGGAGATAACATGCTGATGGATATAATTGGGGCTACAGTAATTGGTGGAACCAGCATGTTCGGAGGAAAAGGAAAAGTTTTATGGACAGTATTTGGAGTATTCTTCTTTGTACTTCTATCAAATACCTTAAACTTACTGAATTTGTCTTACTTTACAATCAATATTGTAAAGGGAGCCATAATAGTTATAGCTGCATTTATAGATGTAACAAGAACACGCATTATAGCAAAAGGACTTTAATAGGGAGGTGAACAAATGCCTAAAACAGTTTTGGAATTAAAAAATATTAATAAGAGTTTCTTTGGGATAGCTGCACTAAAGGATGTAGAGTTTTCGGTAAAACAAGGACAAGTAATTAGTCTTATTGGGGAAAATGGAGCAGGTAAATCTACATTAATGAACATTATTGGAGGCGTCCTTAAACCAGATAGTGGTGAAATGAAACTGCAGGAGCAAAGCTACATACCTAATACACCTAAAGATGCCGCCGGAGCAGGCATTGAGTTTATACATCAAGAACTCAACTTATTTCCTAACCTAAGTATTGCAGATAATATGTTTATCACTAAATTTCCTAAAGTATCTCAAACACCTATTATTGATAAAGCGAATATAAGAAGTCATACAAAAGAAATGCTGCAAGAAGTAGACTTAAAAGTTTCACCAGATACGCTAGTTGAAAATCTTTCACCAGGAGAAAGACAGTTAGTTGAAATAGCAAAGGCTATTAGTTCGGATCCTCAGATACTTATCTTTGATGAACCCACTACCTCTCTTACAGCCAAGGAAACAGAACGTCTATTTGAAATTATTAATAATTTAAGAACTAGAGGAAAAGCAATTATTTATATCTCACATATTCTAGCAGACGTCATGAAAATATCAGATGAAATCGTTGTTTTAAGAGATGGACAGGTTACAGATAAAGGATTAAAAAAGGATTTCACCATAGACAGAATGATTTGTTCCATGGTAGGAAGAGACATTAAGCAGCTTTATCCTGAGAGAAAGTCTCAGCCTGAAGATCAAATAGCTTTAAAACTAGAAAACGTGTCGCAGCCAGGTACTGTACATAATATAAGCTTCGAGCTTTATAAAGGAGAGGTACTGGGTATATTTGGACTCATGGGTTCAGGAAGAAGTGAACTAGCTAGAATCATATTTGGCTTAGATCCCCATGAAAGTGGAAAAATAAGTATAGATGGAGACAAAGTATGTGGCATCTCTCCTCAAAATAGTATAGAAAACAAGCTTGCATTTGTTACAGAAAATAGAAGAGAAGAAGGCTTGCTAATGGATGTTTCTATAGCTGAAAATATGGGCCTTGTGACTTTAACCCAATATGCCTCAAAGTTAACCAAAGTTATCAAGAAGACCTCTCTTTATGAACAAGTAAAAAAAGTAGGAGAGCTCCTTAAATTAAAAAGTGGAGACATTCAGAAATATCCACCTAAGAGCCTAAGTGGGGGAAATCAACAAAAAGTAGTTATAGGTAAATGGCTGATGACAAGTCCTAAAGTATTAATAGTTGATGAACCAACAAGAGGAATAGACGTAGGAGCAAAGTATGAAGTATACAGCATCATCAATGACTTAGCAGCTCAAGGAACAGGTGTTTTAATGATTTCATCTGAACTAGAAGAACTAATGGGAACTTGCGACAGGATATTAGTTATGAATAAGGGAGAAATCATAAGTGAATTCTTAAAAGATGGATTGACTCAAAAGAATATCATGCGTGCAGCATTTAGACAGGATGCAGTATAAAATTTTTTAACAAGGAGGTATGAAAAGATGAAAGATACTGTTAATAAGCTATTACTAACGTTATTAAAAAACACACCTATTGTGTTATTTATAGTCATATTTATATTGTTTGGTATACTGTCTCCCAAGTTTTTTAGTTATACAAACTTTGAAAATATAGCTACCCAGGCATCCTATGTAGGGATTATAGCAGTAGGAATGACTTTTATATTACTTACAGGAGGGATTGACCTATCTGTAGGATCTATTATGTATGTATCAGCAGCTACAACAGGGGTCTTAATAGCAAAGGGAATGCCTATACCCATAGCCCTATGCTTAGCGCTTGTTATTGGGGTTGTGTTTGGAGCAGTGAATGCATTTGCTATTGTTAAACTTAAAATATTACCATTTGTAGTAACGCTTAGTACTATGGTTGCTGGAAGAGGCGTTGGGTTGTGTATTACAGAATCAAGGTCTATTATGCTTCCAGATACAATTACCCAAATAGGCTCTACCAGGATCATAGGCATTCCTCTTCCAATTATTATTTTTGCTATTGTCGTTGGGACAGCCTATATTATTTTAGCTAAAACAACATTGGGAAGGCAGATATATGCTACAGGAAATGACGTAGAGGCAGCAAAAAAAGCGGGTATTAATACGGATAAGGTACTTTTTACAATCTATATATTAAGTGGACTCTTTGCTGCGCTAGGAGGCATTATTTCTGTAGCTCAATTAGGCAATATTAATGCAGGATTTGGAAGTGGTGATGAGTTTGACGCTATAGCTGCTGCAGTACTTGGTGGAACAAGTTTATTCGGTGGCGTTGGAGGGGTATTCCCTGGAACTGTTATAGGAACTGTTTTAATACAGATGATTCAAGCAGGGCTTGTATACCTTCAAGTCAATCTTTACATACAGCCAATTATATCAGCAGGAATTATATTCTTAGCAGTATTTTTAGACAGCATAAGGGACGCTAAGATCAATAAAATGGAACGTAGAAAAATAAGAACTGAACAAACGTCTGCAAGTGCCAAGTAAAAGACAGTTGAATAATTAACAGATATACTAACTAGAACGATAAGGCCTTTAGTTAGTATATTTATTAATTAATGTAAAACCGGTTTTATAAAATGACTCTACTAAGCAGAAGTGCGGGAGGAGAAAAAGTATGTCTATTGAGGAAGAAAGAATTAAACAAGATATGATTCAGGTAGGAAGAGACCTGTATCATAAGGGATTACTAGTAGGAACGGACGGCAATATCAGTGTAAGAATTTCTGAAAATGAGCTGTTTATCACAGCTTCAGGATTTTGCAAAGGAAGACTGCAACCAGAACATATTACAAAAGTTGATCTGAATGGAAGAGTTCTAGAAGGATTGAAACCAGCACGAGACATAAGAATGCACCTAGCTGTTTATAAAGAAAGAGCTGAGGTTAAAGCTGTAGTTCATGCACATCCACCAATCACAACGGGGTTTGCAATGTCGGAGATATCTTTTGATAAAGTAGCACTTCCAGAAGTATTATTTGTAATTAACAGTATTGGAGTAACGGGCTATACAACGCCCACAACCATTGAAGTACCTATGGAAGTTGCTAAAACTCTTCAAAGAGACAAAGAGTGTCAGGCACTTATTTTAGCCAATCATGGGGCACTGACTTTAGGGCAAGATGTATATGATGCTTTCTATAAATTAGAAACACTAGAAATGTTCCTTAAAGCTACTTTAGTCAGCAAAATGGTAGGAAATACCCGCTACCTCAATGAGGACCAGCTTCAAAAAGTTGATCTTCTTAAAAAAGGAGCAGATCCAGATGAGGTGGTTCCGCCAAGCAGGGCTTACGGACAACAGCCTAACGAAGAAGAAATGGTAAGGTTTATTACAAGCAAAGTTCAAGAAATCTTAAAAGGAATGCTCTAGGGCTAAAAGGAGTGAGGGAAAATGGCAAGAGATGCATTAGGGTTAGTTGAAACATTAGGAATGGTTGGATGCATAGAAGCTTCTGATACAATGGCTAAGGCCGCAGATGTAGTAGTAGTTGGGTTTGAAATGATTGGAGCAGGATATGTGACAACTATTGTAAGAGGGGATGTATCGGCTGTTAAAGCAGCAGTAGAAGCTGGAGCGGAAGCAGCAAGTCGTACTGGAGAGCTGGTAAGTGCACATATTATTCCAAGGCCTCATACTGATCTTGAAACGATCTTTCCTTTTAAAGAAGCAGCTAGGACGCCTGTAAAAACAAAAGAAGCTGCAAAATAAGGTAAAGGATTGAAGGGGGCAAGATATGACTATTGGAAAAGTAGTAGGAACCGTAGTTTGTACGCAGAAGGACCCGGGATTAATAGGTAAAAAGATGCTCGTTGTACAACCCCTTGATATTGAAAAGATTGTTGATAAGGGGAATGTAGTTGTATCTATTGATGGGATAGGAGCAGGTATTGGAGATATTGTTATGGTAGTTACTGGAGGATCAGCTCGACTAGCAGAGGGGTTTTCGAAAGTGCCTGTAGATAATACCATTATTGCGATTGTAGATACCATAGAAGTAAAAGGAAATATAGTACTAAATAACAAGAAGGGGGTATGAGTCTATGGATGTAGATCAGCTTAATATTCATGCCATTGTAAAGCAAGTTTTAACGCAGCTTCACAATCCAGCAGATGAGTTAGAGCAAAGTTTATTTAACATAAAGAGGGGCCAAGATGGCATTTACCCTACAATGGAAGAAGCTATAGGGGCTGCCAAAGAAGCTCAGATTGAACTTTTAAAGCTTTCTATTGATCAAAGAAAAGGGATAATAGAAGCAATAAGAAAAGCCATATTAGAAAATTTAGAACAGATTGCACGATTAGCGGTTAGCGAAACAAAGCTTGGAAAAGTAGCTGATAAAATAGAAAAAAATAAACTTGCAGTACAAAAAACACCAGGAGTTGAAGATATTACCCCGAAAGCCTTTACAGGCGATTATGGGCTTACCCTAACCGAAATGGCACCTTATGGAGTCATTGGAGCAGTTACGCCTTCAACTAATCCAAGTGAAACAGTAATTTGTAATAGTATTGGAATGATTGCAGCCGGAAACGCAGTAGTGTTTAATCCACACCCAGGTGCTAAAGAAGTTACTAAACTTACCATTAAGCTTATTAATGAAGCCATTATAAAAGCGGGGGGGCCTAGAGATTTATTATGCAGTGTAGAAAACCCTAGTATGGAAACAAGCAAGGTGATGATGACTCATCCAGATGTTCGCGTATTGGTTGTAACTGGAGGGCCACAGATTGTAAAAATAGCAATGCAGACAGGCAAAAAAGTAATTGCAGCAGGCCCAGGAAATCCACCAGTCGTAGTAGATGAAACAGCAGATATAAAGATGGCAGCAAGAGATATTGTAGATGGAGCATCTTTTGATAACAACGTACTTTGTATTGCTGAAAAAGAAGTATTTGTAGTTGAAACGGTAGGAGATGCATTAGTTTATGAAATGAAAGCCTGTGGGGCTATCGAGCTCACAGCAGATGAAACTCAAAGATTGATGCAGCACATTACCGTAGTTTCCAAAACTGGAGCAGTAGATGTGAACAAAGATTATGTAGGCAAAGATGTCCAGTATATTCTAAAAGCCATTGGAAAAGAAGTATCAGGACATATACGCTTAGCCATTACAAGGGTATCCAAAGATCATCCTTTAGTAACACTTGAACAGCTTATGCCTGTGCTTCCAGTTGTGTATGTTAAAGATATAGATGAAGCCATTGCTCTTGCAGTAAAAGCTGAGCAAGGCAACTATCATACAGCCATGATGCACTCAAAGAATATAGATCATTTAACTAAAATGGCCAGATGTGTTAATACCACTATTTTTGTAAAAAATGCGCCTTCTTATTCAGGACTTGGGTTTAAAGGAGAAGGTTATACAACTTTCACTATTGCTAGTCCAACAGGGGAAGGGTTAACTTCAGCAAAAGACTTTACCAGATCAAGAAGATGCGTCTTAAAAGACGGATTTAAAATAACCTGATGAAAGGAGAGGATTATGCAGGGAGACCTAGAACTTGAACACATCATTAAACAAGTTATTGTGGAGCATTTGAAAACGGCATATGGCAAGACAGTTAAAGTTGGGGTTTCAAACAGGCATGTGCATCTTTCCCGGGAAGCTGTTGAAGTGCTATTTGGAAAAGGTTATACCTTAAACATCTGCAAGGAACTTTCACAGCCTAATCAGTATGCAGCCAAGGAATGTATCACCCTGATTGGTACTAAAGGAGTCATTGAGAAAGTGAGGATTTTAGGCCCAGAAAGAAAGCAAACACAAGTAGAAATATTGATGAGTGATACCTATAAGCTAGGGGTCACTCCGGTAGTTCGTGAGTCAGGGGAGTTAGAAAATACTCCAGGAATTCACCTTTTAGGTCCTAAAGGGATGTTAACACTCTCAAAGGGAGTGATTGTAGCTAAAAGACACCTTCATCTTAATGAAGAAGATGCAAAAAAGATGGGATTTCGAGATAAAAGTACGATTAAGATCTGCGGAGGGGAAAGAAAAACCATTTATGAAGATGTAGTAGTAAGAGTAAGTGGGGAATATGCAACAGAAGTTCATCTGGATATAGATGAAGCAAATGCAGCAGGAATCAAACAAAATAGTTTAGTAAGCATCATATCAGAGTGAGGTGTAA
>JAEZKI010000474.1 GCA_023415525.1 Bacillota bacterium
ACCTGGTCCTTGGTATATCAAAGAAATGCTTCGCTCAGCAGATGCCTGTCCCATTAATCTTGGCTTCTTTGGAAAAGGAAACTGCTCAGCTGAAGAACCACTTATCGAACAAATTAAAGCAGGTGCAATGGGACTTAAAATTCATGAAGACTGGGGCGCAACTCCTGCCGTTATTGACCACTGCTTAAATGTAGCCGACAAGTATGACTTCCCCGTAGCCATTCATACAGATACCTTAAATGAAGGTGGATGTGTAGAAGATACCATTCATGCCATTGGTGGGCGAACCATTCACACTTACCATACAGAAGGTGCTGGGGGTGGCCATGCGCCAGATATTATTAAAATTGCTTGTGATGGGAATGTCCTCCCCTCTTCTACTAACCCAACAATGCCTTACAGCATTAATACCATTGATGAACACTTAGATATGCTCATGGTCTGTCACCACCTGGATAGTAAAATCCCTGAAGATGTGGCTTTTGCGGATTCGCGTATCCGTCCTGAAACCATTGCTGCAGAAGATGTGCTTCAAGATATGGGTGTATTTAGTATGATGAGCTCTGATTCACAAGCTATGGGGCGTGTGGGAGAAGTCATTGTTCGTACTTGGCAAACAGCTAGCAAAATGAAGCAGGAACGTGGTCCTCTAGAAGAAGACCGTGGTCATGCTAACGATAACTTCCGTGTGAAACGTTACATTGCCAAATATACCATTAACCCTGCCATTACTCATGGTATTTCAGAATATGTAGGTTCTATAGAGGTTGGCAAATTTGCGGACTTAGTTCTTTGGACACCTACTTTCTTTGGCATCAAACCTGATTTAATCATTAAAGGTGGCATGGTTAATGGCTCTAAAATGGGAGATGCTAATGCTTCCATCCCCACTACTGAACCCATGATTTACAAAAAAATGTTTGGTGCCTATGGTAAGGCCAAATATGATACCTGCATCACCTTTACTTCTCAAGCAGCTATAAAAGAAAATATCAAAGAAAAATATGGTCTTGAAAAAATTGTTCTTCCCGTCAAAGGTTGCCGCAATATTGGTAAAAAGAATATGATTTTTAATGATAAAACGCCTAAAATCACTGTCGATCCAGAAACTTATGTGGTTATGGCAGATAAAGAAGTGGTTTCTTCTCAACCTGCTAAGGTTCTTCCTTTAGCCCAGCTTTATAATCTCTTCTAAGGATAAGGAGTCTCTTTTATGCTAGGTGTTAGCTTATTATTCGTAGGCATTGTCCTAATCAGCAATGGTGCCTGTAACCTGACCCGTGTTGATAGAAAAGCCACTTCCATCATTAATTTATTTGTAGGACTTCTGTCTCTCTATATTAACTTCGTCCATCTGGCACAAGGTCATTATTATGCAGCTGGCACCGGGTTACTCTTTGGTTTTACCTATCTTTTCATTGATATTGACCTCCTTTTTAATCTGGACCAAAGGCCCTTTGCTTGGTTTTCTACTTTCGTGGCCATTAATGCTATTGTTTTTGGCACCCTTGAAGGTTTTGTAGGCAGTCAATATCTTGGGATTACACCCGACATTCGCTGGGCAGGCATCTGGTATTTATGGGCTATTTTATGGGCAACTGCCTTTGTGGAGGATATCCTTGGTAAAAAGCTTGGTCGATTCACCCCTATCCTTCAAATCTTTGAAGGTATAGTAACAGCTTGGATTCCGGGTGTTCTTATGTTGATTGGGAAATGGTAAATTTAAAAATGGAAATTCAATCTCCTGATGAATTTCCATTTTTATTGATAAGAAAGGACTGATTGAAATGCTATGCAACAAAATACTTGGAAATCTTCGGGATGGACAGTATCCCCATCATGCTATAGAGTATGTTGACATTGAATGGCATGATGCTTTTCAAAGAATTCACAAGAAGGTTACCAAAGAGGGAACACACATAGGTATTCACCTTGGTCATGATGTTTTAGTTCATGGTTTACAAGAAGGAGATATTCTCTATGTGGATTCTAGTCAAGTCATCGCTGTACACATTCTCCCTTGTGAAGTCATCGTGGCTACTGTTGATCCTCACCATTCTGAAATGATTGCCAAATTGTGTTATGAAATAGGGAATCGCCATGGGACTTTGTTTTGGGGTGATAATGCCTCTACTTTTATCACACCTTATCATGAGCCTACTTTAGCCATGCTAAAAAAACTCCATGGGGTGACTCCTTCTATAGAGACCCTTTCTCTTGACTTTAGCAAAGCTATTTCTTCTTCTATTAATGCCCATACTCACGGTTAGGAAAATAAGATGAATCTCAAAAATAACTTTTACCTCTTACAAATCAATGATGCCCTTTTTCCTATGGGTGGCTATTCCCATTCCTATGGTTTAGAAACCTATATTCAAAAAGGATTGCTACAAAATGCAGAGGATGCTGCCCTTTATTTGCACCATAAGCTCAAGTACTCCCTCTTCTATTCGGATTTATTAGGGGCCCGTCTTTCTTATGAATACGCCCAAAAAGAGGACCTTGAGGCATTACTTCAATTCAATCATTTGACCCATGTCCTAAAAACGCCTTCTGAAATACGTGATGCCAGTATCAAATTAGGTTCTCGCTTTCTTAAGACCATTCACTCTCTACCACTCACTTATGAATCTGAGATTTTTAATGCTTTTACTCAAAAGACACAAGAAAAGCCTGTTCATCACAACGTGCTATATGGTATTTTCTGTGCTTCT
Organism: Bacillota bacterium; assembly: GCA_023415525.1. GTDB lineage: Bacteria > Bacillota > Clostridia > Lachnospirales > Cellulosilyticaceae > Sporanaerobium. The sequence goes on from JAEZKI010000474.1 coordinate 2,715, forward strand.
CTTGCTATTAATAAGGCAGATACCCTACGTCATTATCTTTATAGTCAAACCTCTGCCATAGTTACCACTTGTGTAAAAAGTATTCCACTTAGCCAGACAGATGGGCAGAAAATCCTCTCTTCTAGTTTTCCTCTACTCTTTACTTTACTCGAGGAGGTTATGACACTTAGTGAAGACTGGTATGGCTGTAGTACACCTGGCTTTGATATACGCTCTATGCAGCATGAGGCGCTGTATTCAAGAGTCTATATGTCCTAATACACAATTTCCTAATAAAAGAAAGGGTGAAGGTAATGTCTTATATTAAAATTGGAGTAGCTGGTCCTGTGGGTTCAGGCAAAACAGCACTTATTGAAAAACTAACCCGTAAATTAGCACCTACTTACAGTATTGGCGTCATCACCAACGATATTTATACCAAAGAAGATGCTGAGTTTTTATGTAAAAATAGTGTGCTCCCCATGGAAAGAATTATCGGCGTGGAAACGGGGGGCTGTCCTCATACCGCCATTCGTGAAGATGCTTCCATGAATCTAGAGGCTGTAGATGAAATGCTCCGGCGTTTCCCAGATATTCAGATCCTCTTTATTGAAAGTGGGGGGGATAATCTATCGGCTACCTTTAGCCCTGAGCTGGTGGATGCTACCATCTTTGTCATTGATGTGGCTGAAGGAGATAAAATCCCACGGAAAGGTGGCCCTGGTATTACCCGTTCTCATTTACTGGTTATTAATAAAATTGATTTGGCCCCTTATGTTGGAGCTGATCTTAAAGTCATGGAAAGGGATTCTCTAAAAATGCGGGGGAATAAACCTTTTATTTTTACCAATATTCGTGAAGATGAAGGGGTGGATGCTGTGATTCATTGGATTAAGGAAAATGTCCTATTAGAGGGGTGCTAAATGGACAATCACTTTGGAAAACCCTCAAAACTTATGATTAAAGCAGGTATCAAAGAGCAGCAAACGGTTTTGGAGGATGTCTTTTTTACAGCTCCTTTTAAGATTATGCGACCCTTTTATGAAAATCAGGATTTTATGACTCTTATGTGCCTCACTGCATCTGCTGGTATAATGGCAGGCGATGACCAGGACCTTACGTTTTTTGTCAACGAAGGAGCCAAACTGGAATTCATCTCTCAATCCTACGAAAAAATCCATAAAATGAATGAGGGCTTTGCTAGGCGAACAGCAGAGATTTATGTAGCCAAAAATGCTTATCTTTACTACAACCCCCTTCCTACTCTCCCCTTTAAAGATTCTGCCTTTACTAGTAAGCTAAAAGTCCATCTGGAAGATACAACTTCTAAGTTTATCTTAAAAGAAGTCCTTTCAGCTGGAAGATGTGCCTGTGGCGAGTTATTCCAATATCGATATTATCATAACCATATCCAAGTGGAAGTAGGTAGTGAACTTATCTATGTAGATAATATCAAGCTCCAACCTGAGTCTATGTCCCTTGAGGGGATCGGTCTATATGAAGGGTACACCCATATGGGTACCTTGCTTTTATGTCATATTCCCAAAGAACCTATTTGGTTTCAAGAAGTCCGTGCTTTACTAGATACCACACCTGATATTGAGGGGGGTATCACACAGCTCAGTGCTACAAGTAGTATCATTCGTCTCCTTGGCTACCAAGCTGATAAAATGGAGAACATATTGAACAAGCTCCTACTAATATAATTTATAAAATCGATTATTAGGAGGTATTGGATATGCACATGGCAGATGCACTCGTTACACCTGTTGTCTCAGGTGCAATGTATGTGGCTTCAGGAGTAGTTATCACTTATGTGATTAAAAAAATGAAGCCACAAGAAGATTTAAAAACTGTTTCTTTAATGGGCATTATGGGAGCCTTTGTCTTTTCTGCCCAAATGATCAACTTCACCTTACCTGGTACAGGTTCATCTGGTCATTTTTGTGGGGCCATGCTTTTATCTGCGATTTTAGGACCCTATGCAGCTTTTCTAACAATGGCAGGGATCTTACTTCTGCAATGCCTACTCTTTGCTGATGGTGGGTTACTTGCACTAGGCTGCAATATATGGAATATGGCTTTTTATGGTTGCTTTATCGGTGGCTTTGTGATTTGGAATACTTTTATGAAGCGCAAAATAACTCCTGCTAAAATCGTAGGCGCTTCTCTATTAGGTAGTATGGTGGCTCTTCAATTAGGTGCTTTATCTGTTGTCCTTGAGACTTCCATTTCTGGTATTACAGAGCTGCCTTTCAAGCTTTTTCTCCTAACAATGCAACCTATTCACCTTCTCATAGGGCTTGTAGAAGGTCTCATTACTTCCACGGTTCTTTGCTTTATCTATCATACGCGACCTGATATTTTATGGCAGGCCAGTTATTCTCAAGACTTAGACCCCAAGAACCCTGCCTCTGTTTCCTTCAAAGCTATCCTTTGTATTTTAGGTACAACGGCACTTGTTATAGGTGGCTTACTCTCGCTTTTTGCTTCCTCTTATCCTGATGGCTTAGAATGGTCTATTGCTAAAATGCCAAAGGGCAATGAACTGACCGCTTCTGGTGTCCTCTATGAGTATACCCACTCCATTCAAGACCAAATAGCTCTCCTCCCTGACTATGCCTTTCCTAATTCCCATTCTATTCTTGGCACTTCCTTATCAGGTATAGTTGGCTGTGTTTTAATCATTGGTCTTTCTCTTATAGCCTGCTTGATCTTACGCCTTGCCCGTAAAAGGAAAAACATAAAGCCTGCGCCAAAGAGTGGCTATCACCATGAATAAGATTGAACAGACCCTTCAATCACTTTATGCCTTAGAGGAACGCTCTAAACAAAATTTATGGATTAATCAGCTTCATCCTTTAAGTAAGCTCCTTACTTGTCTATCTTATGTTTGTATTGTGGTTTCTTTTCCTAAATATGCTCTCTTTCCCTTACTGGCTATGGGCTGCTACCCACTTATTCTCATGACCTTATCTCACCTTTCTTTTAAGTCGTGTATACAGCAACTGCGTATTCTTTTTCTTTTAGTCTGCCTAGTAGGTGTTTTCAACCCCCTATTTGACCGTCTTATTTTATTTAGAGTCGGTCCTTTCTTTATGACAACAGGTATGCTCTCCATGCTGACCTTACTATTAAAAGGCATTTTTTCTATTCTTGCATCCTATTTATTGATTGCTACTACTAGCATCGAAGAAATCTGTTTTGCTCTCAAATTACTACATATACCTAATTGCTTTACTTGTATCTTACTATTAAGCTATCGCCATTTCATAATGTTTCTTTCCGAGCTGAGTCAAATGCTAGAAGCTTATCACTTGCGAGCCCTTCATCAAAAAGGCATCCATTTAAAAGCATGGGGGTCTTTTGCTGGCCACTTTCTCCTTCGTAGTCTGGATAGAGCCAATGAAATTTATGAAAGTATGATTCTTCGCGGCTTTCAGGGCAGTCTTACGCTATCACCCCTTTATCCACCCTCACCCCTTAATATTCTCTATCCCTTTATTTGGCTCACTCTTTTTTTAATCTGTCGATTGATTTTATGCAAATAGCGTAAGCTCATCTCATAAAGCTTACGCTATTCGCTTGATTTTATATTATGAATCTTATGTAATAGGTGATTACTATGCAAAGCATAAAAATTGTTTCCCTACACTTTTCTTATCCTACCAAAAAAGAAATCTTATCCCATATTAATCTTGATGCCGAAGGCCCTCAATCCATTGGCATTATAGGGGCTAATGGAGTGGGAAAATCCACTTTATTAAAGCTATTAGTAGGGTTACAACCCTATAGCTATGGAACCATTACTATTAACCAACTCCCTCTTATCAAAAGTAATCTACCACACCTCCGTCAACAAGTCGGATATGTTTTTCAAGAGGCACAGCATCAGCTCTTTATGTCCACTGTTTTTGAGGATGTTGCTTTTGGTCCTCGGAATTATGGTTATCCTCCTAAGG
>JAEZKI010000085.1 GCA_023415525.1 Bacillota bacterium
GTACACCAGCGGTTAAACCCGTACCTAACACCTTACCTTTCCAATCTTTTAATCCTGTTAATTCTTCAATGATATAACGTCCTAATCGTGTACATACATCTAATGTGTCATAAACAAAAGTCGTAAAAGCCATTAACCCAAAAGTAATGCCATAAACACCTGGAATTCCGATAAGCTCTAAGAAGCTTCCAATACCTGAAGCATAAATAAAGTTAGGTGCTTTGCTTACCAAAGGAGAATCCTTAGTAAGAATCATAACACAAGCTAAAGAAACAACAGCTACCATTCCTTCTAAAAGCATAGCACCATAACCTACAGGCTTCGCATCTTTTTCTCTTTCTAGCTGTTTACAGGTTGTACCGGAAGAAACAAGCGCATGGAAGCCTGAACAAGCGCCACAAGCTATTGTTATGAAAAGTATAGGGAACATTGGTGTCCAGAAGTTTGAGCCCATAGAACCATCTGGATTCATATTAATAAAAGCTGGATATTGAATGGTATACCCTCCAAAAACAACGCCAATACCTGCTGCAATTAGTGCGGCATATAAAAAGTAGCCACCTAATGCGCCACGTGGTTGAAGCAAAAGCCACATCGGAAGTACTGAAGCAATGAGACAATAGCCTAAAATAAGTATTCCCCATACTTTTTGGGCCATAAGAGTGTCAGCAAGAGGAAGTTCAACTGGAATATAGCCTCCCATCCAAATAGCTACGCCTACAAGTGGTAAAAAGATTAATACAGCTATTCCTTCCTTTAATTTTAAGAATTTAATCATAAGTCCCATAATAATAGGTAAAATGAGATACATAATAGATGAAGAAGCTATGGCCCCTCCTTTTACTTGTTCTCCTGAATCTAATGTAACAATACCTACAAAGGAACTTGCTGTGGTATCAGTAAAAGCTACGATTACATACACTAATGTAATCCAGATAAACACCATAAATAGGACCCATGCACGAACAGAAACATACTCCTTAATAACTTCAGTAATAGACCTGGCCTTATGTCTTATAGAAGCAACAAGAGTTCCCATATCATGGACACCACCAATGAAAATGGAACCAATAATTACCCAAATCAAAGCAGGAACCCAACCAAATAACGTGGCTGCTAAAATAGGTCCATTAATAGGACCTGCTGCTGCAATAGCTGAGAAATGCTGCCCCAAAAGCATCCCTTTTTTAGCTGGTACGTAGTCTTTCCCATCTTCCATCTCTACTGCTGGTGTATTTTTTTCATTGTTCAGCTCAAAAACTTTCTTACTCAAAAAGTTACCATAGGTAAAATAAGCTATAAGAAATAATATTCCAACTCCCACTACAATAAATAAAACATTCACACATACCACTCCTTGTATTATTTTTTGATAATTCCGACTTTTAGTATACTCCATCTACTATTTGTTTGATATATATCATTAATTATTATTTATTTAATTTTATTATATATTTTATAACTTTAAGTTATGAATTTATATTAATGAATACTTTCCCTGCCCCCTTACATATGATAAAATAAAATGCTTTGATATACAAAAAAAGGACCTTTTAGGAAAGTACTCTTCTTTCAATACTCTCCTAAAAAGCCCATTATTCCTTTCATTTACTTTTTTCTATATAAGCCTTGAGTTCCTCAAAGGAACCCACTAGACTTCCTTGGCAAAGCTCTGCTTGCCCGCCTCCTTTACCACAGAATTCTTTATTAAGCGCCTTGCATAAAGGACGAACATCCTTATTCTTAGCTCCTAAAGCATATTTTAAATCTCCTTCTTTTTCGCTTAATATAAGACATATTTCCTCAGTTTCCTGACAGATAGCAAGACATACTTTACGAAGTTCATCACTGGTTAATCCCTCTTCTACCAAGCAAATAGGCCCCTTTGCTTTGCTTGCCATATCTTTTGCTTTAATAGCTATTAACTCCCCCCAATACGTCGCTAATTTTTGCTTAGTACTTCCTAACTCTTCTTGGAGTTTCTTTGTATAAGTTAGTACAAGTTCCTCCTTAGCAGAAAGGAGGCTCATTAGCTCACTTACTATTTCTTGTTTTCTTCTATAATCCTTAAGAGCTCTGTTCCCACATAAAATAGTAAGTCGAGTACCTCCTCGATGACGGTCTGCTGAAACAATCTTGATAAGACCTACTTCTCCCGTATAAGCCACATGAATCCCACAGCAAGCACATATATCATAGCCTTCTACCTTGACAAGTCGTACTTCTCCAGGTAGCTCCATTTTAGAACGATAAGGAATGTTTTCTATCTCCTCTTTTTGATACATCTCACAGTGTAGCGGAATATTCTTATAAACTGCTTCATTGGCTAGATCTTCTATTTCCTGTACCTGATCTCTTGTGAGCTCCCCATCAAAGTCAGCTGTCATATAAGTCTCACTGAGATGAAAACCTACATTATTATAATGATAAAGCTTCTTAACAAGTCCTGATAGAATATGTTCTCCTGTATGTTGCTGCATATAGTCAAAGCGTCTTTTAAAATCAATTTTCCCTACTACCTTTTTGCCTATCTCTAACGGTCTATCAACAACATGGTAGATGATGCCTTCTTTAATAAAAACATGGCTCACCTTTGCTTCGTCCAAAACTCCTTGATCAGAGGGTTGTCCTCCTCCTTCTGGATAAAAAGCTGTCTCCTCTAATACCACACTATAACCACTCTTGTAGCTCTCACAACTTACAATAGCGGCTTCAAAATCTTGTAAGTAGCCTTCTTCGTAATATAACTTCTTTGTCATTTTCTTCACCTCTTTGTTTATAAATTGTATTATAACACGTCCACCTAAGCAAAAATACTCCCCAAAAACACTTCAAGTAAGGTGAATCAATTTACATATTATTCTTTCTATTTTATACTATATAAAGTAGTTATCCCTTTTATCGCTTATTAAAATCACCTTAAAATGTGAGTTCAATTTATATCCCTATAATAGGAGGAATTTTTATGCATACTATTTATTTATGGTGTTTATTGGTGGGTTTAATCCTACTCTGCATCAGCCTTATAGGCACTGGCATTACTGATTTATTTCAAGTTGATTTTCCTATTGATTTAAATGTCGCTCCTCACTCAGACATACTTTCTGGTTTAATTCCACTTAGTTCACTAGAAATTTGTGCCTTTATTATAGGCTTTGGTGGTATGGGCTTGATTCTGTTAGATAAAGTAAGTTACCACTTACCACTTGCTACTGGAACGGGGGTTATCTTTTGTTTAAGTACAAAAAAGCTCCTCAATTATCTAAAAAAAGTAGAAAGCCATGCCCTTACTGATGAGCAGCTCATCGGTATGAAAGGCATGGTTGCTGTAACAATTTTTGAAAACGGTATAGGAAGTGTCTCTCTGGATACTCCTCAGGGTAAAATCACCTATTCTGCCAAGAGTACAAAAGGTTTTCTCCTTCAAGGTACGCCTGTGGAAATACTAGCTATTGAAAATCACACATTAATAGTTTCTGATATTTCATTGTATTCTAATAAATTATAGCGTATATTAGAATAAGGTATCTATCACTATACAAGGGGGAGTTTATTTATGTATCCTAATCTATCTTTTGGCACTATTGGTTTAATTGTGGGTATTATCCTCATCATTGCTATTATATTAAGCATGTGGAAGAAAGTACCTCAGGACCAAGCTGCTGTTGTTACTGGTCTTAGAAAAAGGGTTATTACTGGTGGGGGTGGTCTTGTTATCCCTCTTTTTGAACGCATCGACTACATATCATTAGAAAATATGAAATTAGATGTGCGTACAAATGGTGCTATGACAAGTCAAGGTGTACCAATCAATACCGATGGCGTTGCTGTTATTAAAGTACGTAATGATAAAAATTCTATTTTAGCAGCTATCGAACAATTCAATGCTTCTAAGCAAGCTCAAACCATTCAAATCATCAGTGATGTCTCAAGAGAAGTCCTAGAAGGTAAGCTCCGTGAAATCATCTCCAAGCTTACTGTTGAAGAAATCTATAATGATCGTGAAAGCTTCGGTGCCAAAGTACATGAGGTTGCTGGTACAGACCTTTCTGATATGGGGCTTGAACTTAAAACACTTACTATCAAAGATATTACAGACAATAACGGCTATCTTAAAGCTATGGGTGAAGCCCGTATAGCTGAAGTCAAAAAGAATGCTGAAATTGCTGTAGCTGAAGCCAATAAAGAGACCAAAATTCAAACTTCACAAGCAAAAAGAATTGGTGAAACAGCTGAAATCGAAGCTCAAACTGCCATTGCTGAGGCCCAAAAAATCAAGAATATTAAGCAACTCAACTTTGAAAAGGAACAATTTACTGCCAAAGCAGAATCTGATGCAGCCTATGCCATTCAAGAAAATATAACACGCAAAACAATTACGGATACGGAAATGGATGCTGAAGTTCTTAAACAACAACGTTTAAAGGATGTTGAATCTGAAAAAATTCAAATCTCTATCGTTGCCGAACAAAAAAACATTGAACTGGCCGAAAAGAAGGCCCAAAAGAAAGAAAAAGAACTCTTAGAGACAATGGTCAAACCAGCTGAAGCACACAAGCAAAAAGAACAACTTGATGCTGATGCCCTTAAATACAAAGAAATTGCTGATGCACAGGCTAAAGCTGAAGCCATTAGGCTTAATGCGCTCGTGGAAGCAGAAAAAATTAAAATTCAAGGTCTTGCTGAAGCGGAAGTTATTCGTCAAAAAGGTCTTGCTGAAGCAGAAGCCATTCGCATGCAAGGCCTTGCTGAAGCCGAGGCTATGGAGAAAAAAGCCGAAGCTTATGCTAAATATACCGATGCAGGTAAACTGGAAATGTTCGTAGGCGTTCTTCCTGAAATTGCAAAAAGTGTGGCTGAGCCTATGTCACGTATTGAAAAAATTATTGTTATGGATGGTGGTTCAGATGGCAGTGGTGCAACCAGCGTCGCTAAAACAGTGGCAAGTACCATGGCCACTGTTATGGAATCCGTTAAGGAAATGACTGGCTTTGACCTTACAGAAACCATGCGTGCCTCTACTTATGACGCTAAAGTTAATAAAAATGTTAATTTGGATTTTAACCATACAGGTACTCCTTTAGTTGCTGCTACTACTGAAGTAACAGGTTCTCCTGAAGTAACAGAATCTCTGGAATAAATAGAAGGACATTAAAAAGGCCTACTACACTACCTCGGAAGGTATTGTGTAGTAGACCTTTTTTTGTTTCGATAAAATCTATCTATTCCAACTAAAGTCAAATACTTTGACTCTTAGTAACCCATAAGATGTGGTAACCACATTGTTATAGCTGGTATAAAGGCTACAAGCATTAAGACAGCTGCAATAACTACATAGAAAGGTATAACTGCCTTAAGTACACTTTCTAGTTTAGTCTTGGCCACTTTAACTCCAACAAACAGAATCGTTCCAACAGGTGGTGTAATGGTACCAATACATAGGTTATACGTGATCATAATACCAAATTGGATAGAAGACATCCCAAATTGTTGACAAATTGGTAAGAAGATTGGGGTAAAGATGAGGATAGCTGGTGTTGTATCCATAAATGTACCCACTATAAGTAATACAATATTAATAATTAAAATAATAGCATACTGATTGGTTGTTATACTTAATAAGGCGCCTGAAATAGCCTCTGGAATCTTTGTAAAGGCCATAACCCATGACATAATACTTGATACGCCAATAAGAAGAACAATAATACCTGTCATTTCAGCACTTTCTTTAAAAATAGCTGGTAGTTCTTTTAATTTAATCGTCTTATAGAAGAATAATGAGAGAACTAAACTGTAAACAACAGCTACAATAGAACCTTCTGTTGCTGTAAAGATTCCACCAACAATACCGCCAATAACAATAACGATAAGTAATAAGCTAGGAATCGCTTCTAGGAAAATACGAACAGCTTGCTTAGCTGTTACACGTGCAGTACTACGATAGCCTCTTTTGCGTGCCATAAAGTACACGATAACCATACAACCAAGTCCCCATAAGATACCTGGGACATAACCTGCCATGAATAAAGCCGCTACAGAAGTCCCTCCACTTACTAGGGAATAAGTAATAAGAACGTTACTAGGAGGAATTAAGAGTCCAGTTGGGGCAGATACGATATTGACTGCCGCCGCAAAGTCACGATCATAACCTTCTTCTTCTTGGACAGGTCCGATAATAGAACCCATAGCAGAAGCAGCAGCTACCCCTGAACCAGAAATCGCACCAAATAACATATTTGATACAACATTTGTATGAGCAAGGGCACCTGGTGCTCTACCTGTTAAAACCTTTGCAAAATTAATAAGTCGGATAGCAATACCGCCACGATTCATAAGGTTACCCGCTAAGATAAAGAATGGAATCGCAATCAGTGTAAATACTGAGATACCTGAAAATACACGTTGTGCCCCTGTAAGCACAGAAGCGTCAAAATTTAATGTTGGCAATATAGCCAATAATGAAGATATACCTAAGGAAATAGCAATAGGTACACCTGCAAGTAATAAGATTACTAATGCTACTAAAATAATTAGTCCTGATACTATTGCTATATT
>JAEZKI010000107.1 GCA_023415525.1 Bacillota bacterium
TCACTAATCAGTTGTTGAATGCGATAAGCATACCATAAATCGCTAATACCAATAGGGTAGTGGCCTAATAATTCTCCAATAAGTCGTATTTGTACAATGGGCTTATTGGAGAGTTTTTTTAGGATTAAATGGTCATAGAAGTTTTCAGGAACACCTATAAGCAAAACATATTTTTTCAATAAAGCTTAGTTCTTTGTTATATATGCATTTTTTTGAGTTGTTCGTCTAGAGCAAGAAGTGTTTGAATGGTAATGGCTAGATTTTCGGGGTTAATGTTTTTAAATAGTTCATTCATAAAGATGACACTGGGTTCTGCATGCTTCTCATTAAATAAATCGGCTTTTTCTGTTAGGAGAATACGTTGCTTTCGTCGGTCATGTTCATCGGTTTCAAAGGTGACAAAGCCTATTCTTTCTAACTTTAATAACAGTTGCTTCACATTTTGATGAGAGCTTCCCATAATTTCAGAGACTTCTTTTAGGGTGGGAGGCTGCTTGAAAAAACGAAGGCATATAAGAACAAAGCATTGTTTCCAACTTACTTCTTCAAAAAAACTGTCTCCAACAACTTGCAAACGATTGGTAAATTCATTCAATAGGCCAATTAAAAAGAATGAATCATCCATATTGCCAAAATCAATATCTTGGTGGGGGGATAGTTTATATTTCATTGTAGATACTCTCCTAATAGGTTTGATGTATAAAATCTTATTTATGTGTAATATATTACCTTCTTGAAGACTTGTCAAGTTAGTATATAATATAAGTTGGGACGTGTAAGCTGAAAAAATAAGGAGTAGAAACTGGAGAAGAAAGAATGAACATACAAATTTTTGGCACCAAAAAATGCTTTGATACCAAGAAAGCAGAGCGTTATTTTAAAGAACGTGGTATAAAGTATCAATTTGTTGATTTAAAGGAAAAAGGACTAAGTCAAGGAGAATTAAATAGTGTGAAGCAAGCAGTAGGAGGCATTCAGGTGATGCTAGATGAGAATTGTAAAGATAAAGAAGCTTTATCACGTATTCAATTTGCTTCTCTGATGAATAAGGAAAAAAGGGTATTGGAGTTCCCCGTACTTCTAAAGACTCCTATTGTTAGAAATGGCAAACAAGCTACTATAGGCTATAAACCAGAAGTATGGAAAGACTGGAAAGAATAATAAAATTAAAATAGAAATAAGAAGAGAAATATAACTAAAGACAAAACTAAAGATAGAAACAAGGAGTATTACAGCATGGAAGCATATAATGTAAAAAAGCGTACTTTAGGCTTTATCTCCTTTTTTTTCAGTGGGATTTGTGCCATTAGTAGTGGGGTTATAGTGAGTTTGTTACAAGAAAACTATGGTTTTGCCTATGGAATGACAGGTACACTCTTATCCTTGATGAGTATTGGAAATTTAATAGCTGGTTTTGCAGCAGGCATCTTGCCAAGTAAAATAGGGATGAAAAAAACCATTGTCTTACTATCTAGTGGTTATGGAATGGGGTACTTAATGATGGGACTTTCAGGGGAAATAGCGCTACTCATGTTAGCCTTCTTCCTTGTGGGGATTGCCAAAGGAAGTACCATGAATATCTGCACTATTCTGGTGGGAGATAACTCGCCCAATCAAATGAAGGGTATGAATATTATGCATAGTTGCTATGCGATAGGGGCTTTATTGTGTCCTTTTGTTATTGCAGCAGCTGTTCTTTATAACAATGTTTGGCCTATGTTTGTTTTAGCTATTTGTGGAGCTGTACTTTGGCTTTTATTTGCCTTAACCCCTTTAAAAGGGCATGGTAAACAAAAGCAAGAAGCAACGGACTGGAGCTTTTTCAAAAATAAAAAGTTTTGGTTATTAACAGGCCTTCTCTTTTGTCAAAATGCAGCTGAAACCAGTGTAACAGGATGGCTGGTAACCTATTTTAAAGATAGCGGTATTATTGCAGGGGTATTGAGTACATATACAGTAACGGTACTATGGGGGGCTACTTTAGTGGCTAGACTTTTAATTGCTTTTGTTCTACCTATTAAAAATGCTTATTCTGCTATGATTAAGATGGGAGCTATGTGTATTGTATTTTACTTAGGACTTATGTTAGCCAATGATCAGGCAATGGCTATTATCTTGTTATTTGCCTTTGCTTTTGCGATGGCAGGAATGAATCCTACGGCAGTAGCTAGTGCAGGACGTATGATGAGTGTAACCAGTATGGGGGTCATGTTACCTGTTGCCAGTAGTGGTGCTATTTTAATGCCATGGATTATTGGGATGGTGGCAGAACATGCAGGTATTGGCATGGGTATGGCCACCAACATTATACCTTGCATCGGTTTGTTACTATTTGCCGTTCTCGTAAAGCGCTTGTCCTAAAGAGGAAAAGCGAAAGCCTTGGCTAATAGAAATAAGAGAAGGAGAGGTTTGGCGAAATTTAAAAAGCCAAAATGATAAAAAGGGCTATTAAGATATAATTTTTGTTACTAAAAGTGTAAATATTAGAGTAAGTTATGACTACTCCCATATTTATGCTTTTTTTATATCTTGAAGTGGATAGATCCTAAATGCCATAATTTTTAACATAAAACGCTTTGAAATGTTAAGGGATGTTGCTAGTAAATAAGCCACTTGCGGCATATAATAGTTTAACAGGAAGGTGTGATTAGTATGATAAGTAAGAATATTACTACCCTAAGAAAACAGTTTGGTTGGTCTCAAGAAGCAATTGCAGAGAAGGTAGAAGTGTCCCGTCAAACCTATGCTAAGTGGGAGTCAGGAGAAAGTGTTCCAGACATTAGACATTGTAGTAGGCTAGCAGAATTATTTGAAGTATCATTAGATGATTTAGTCAACTATACAAGTCAAGAAGAGGGAGATTTAGGCTTACCCCCAAAGGGGAAATATGCTTTTGGAACAGTGACTGTTGGAGATAAAGGACAAATAGTCGTACCTGTTAAAGCACGGCGTGTTTTTAACATTAAGCCAGGGGATTCTCTAGTTGTCTTAGGCGATATTAATCAAGGGTTAGCTTTGTTACCAGCTGATCTTTTTTTAGAAGTCTTTCAAAAAATGCAAGATACAAAGGAGGAGAAGTAATGGCAGAAGTACTTCAGGTAAAAAACTTAAATAAAAGTTATCCGCATTTTACTTTGAAGGATGTGAGCTTTTCATTACAAGAAGGTAAAATCACAGGATTTATTGGACGAAATGGGGCAGGTAAGTCCACTACACTTTATTCCCTTCTTCAGTTTGTACACCCGGACTCCGGAGAGATTTTATTCTGGGGAGAAAAATTGCCAAAGGAAGAAAGAAGGATTAAGCAGCGCATTGGATTTGTATCTAGTGGGATGAGTTACTATCAGCGAAAGAAATTAAAGACCATTACCCAGATTACAAAGGCATTCTATGACCAATGGGATGAAGAAGCTTATAAGCACTATATGGCCCGATTTGGACTAAAGGAGGACAAAACGCCTATGCAACTATCTAATGGCATGAAGATTAAATATGCTTTAACTTTAGCCCTTTCCCACCACACGGAGTTATTTATTTTAGATGAGCCTACTAGTGGTCTTGATCCTGCTTCACGGGAAGATTTATTAGACATTTTTATGGCACTTTGTGATCAAGGAAAAACCATTCTCTTTTCTACCCATATAATCTCTGATTTAGATAAATGTGCTGATAATATTATTTATATAAAGGAAGGTCAAATAATAGCGGAGTCAGATATTAAGAGCTTTGTTCAATCCTATCGAATAGCAGAATATGGAGAGGGGCAATTAACAGAAGAACAGCGTAACTTTTTAATAGGAGAGAGAAGACAAAAAAAAGGACTTTCTGCATTAGTGAAAAAGAAAGATGCCGAACATTTACAAGAGTTCTGCCATACTGCTGATTTAGAGGCTATTATGGTTCATCTCGAGAAGGAGGAAAAGTATGATTAAATTACTCAGAAAAGAAATCCTGTTGACTATGCATCCTACAGTTCCTATCATGCTTTTATTAGTACCCATGGTACTTATTCCTAATTATCCGTATTCCGTTATTTTCTTCTATATGACACTGGCTATTTTCTTCACTTGCCTTACAGGAAGAGAAAATGCAGATGTTATTTATTCCATGACCTTACCTATTGCTAAAAAGGATATTGTGAAAGGTCGATTTGCTTTTGCTATTTTAGTAGAGCTCCTGCAACTCATCTTCTTAATCCCCTTTATCCTACTTAGGGGACAGATAAACTCAGCACCTAATGCAGTAGGAATGGAAGCAAATCTTGTATTGCTTGCTAATGGCTTTATTGTATTTGGTCTTTTTAATTGGATTTTCTTTTCCACTTATTATAAAGACGTGAGTAAAGTAGGTATGAGTTTTGTTAAGGCCTCTGCCGTACTTTTTCTGTGGGTTGTCGTAGAAGTATGTGCTACCTATGCTATTCCTTTTGTACGGGAATATTTAGATACGACAGAAGGAAAATACCTTTCCTATCACCTTATGATGCTGGTTATAGGAATTCTAATTTATAGTTTACTAACAGGAGTTACCTTACACTTATCTCTATTGAACTTTGATAAACAGAATATTCAATAGAGTAAATATTTTTGGTATATTGAATCTTGTTAAATAGAATTAAAAGAGATATACTTATATAAAATTTAGGACAAGGGGGAGCATGCATGAGTTCATTAGCAGACAATGCAGTAGAGTTGTTTTTCAAGGGGCTTAATTGTTCACAGGTGGTTTTAGGGAGCTTTTGTGAAAAATATGGGATGAAACAGGAACAAGGCTTTGCTATAGGAACAGGATTAGGGGGAGGCATCCGTCAGGGTGAAGCGTGTGGTGCAGTGACAGGAGCCGTTCTTGTTATTGGGTTGAAATATGGTAATAGCAATGACCAAGAACAAGATAAGAAGGCTCTATGTTTTGAAAAAACATCAGAATTTTTACAGTTGTTTCAAGAAAAACAAGGCAGTATAGTATGTAGAGATTTATTAGGCTACGATTTAGGTAAGAAGGATGAAAGAGAGATGGCTACTCAAAAAGATATTTTTCGAACTATTTGTCCTATCATGATTCGTACGGCAATTGAACTATTAGAAGAATTAGGTTATTAGGAGAATAGTATGGGGTAGATAAAGTTGTGGTGTTTTTAAGAAAGTTAGTTTTTTATAACCTGTGCCTATTGTAATGATTCTATCAAGGGCTTTACTTGTTATGCTATCAGCTAGTTTAGTTTTTAGAAACAAAAGTATGGGATAGTTTTCAAAAAGAGGTATAATAAGAGAGATAGAGTTGCATGAGGGAACTAAAGGCAGAGGTAGGTAAATAAAATGTGGATTGGATATGCTATAGGGTCAGCCTTTTTTGCAGGTGTGACAGCTATTCTGGTAAAATGTGGGATTAAGAAGACAGATTCTAATAGAGCAACAGCTATTAGGACAATGGTAGTCCTTTTATTTTCTTGGGTGATGGTGTTTATAGTTGGTTCTCAAAAGAGTTTATTTACATTAAGTTATGAAACACTTTTCTTTTTGATTCTTTCAGGACTGTCAACAGGGGCATCTTGGCTATGCTATTTTAAGGCCTTACAACTAGGGGATATTAATAAGGTGGTTCCCATTGATAAATCCAGTACAGTGCTGACTATTTTGTTGGCCTTTATTTGTCTTGGAGAACCCATAGGCCTATGGAAAGCATTGGGGGTAGGGGCTATTGCCTTGGGAACTTATATGATGATTCAAAAAAAAGAAGGTATCTCCCAGATAACTAAAGGTAGAAGTTGGATTTTTTATGCAGGAGCTTCTGCTCTATTTGCAAGTCTTACCTCTATTCTTGGAAAGATAGGTATAACAGGTGTAGAGTCGAACCTTGGAACGGCCATTAGGACCATTGTTGTATTAATCATGTCGTGGGTAGTAGTAGGAGTTACAAGAAAACAAAAAGAAGTTCAACCTATAGAAAAGAAAGAATTAGTATTTATTATTTTATCAGGCATTGCGACAGGAGCCTCTTGGCTATGCTATTATCGTGCCTTACAAGAAGGAGAAGCAAGTATTGTTGTTCCTATTGATAAGCTGAGTATCGTGGTGACCATTCTCTTTTCTTATCTTGTATTTAAGGAAAAACTAACGAAAAAAGCCTTTTTAGGTTTAGTATTTATTATTACGGGTACCCTAGCTATGCTTTTTTAAATGTAAGATTTTAAGAACTCTGAATAAAAAGAGGAGGCTTCTTAGCATAAATGCGTTAAGAAGTCCCCTCTTTTTATTGATTTTTAGGTGAATCGTTCTCTGCTTCGAGATGAGCCACTCTTTTCTTATAAAAGAAGGCAGTTATTTCTAACGCTACGAAACAAAGTACAAATACAGAGGCAAATAGTATCAAGCCTGTTGCTATGGAGCCCATGAGGTGTTTATATCTGAAGTAACTAATGAAAAAGAAAAAAGCACCACAACCCACACCGGCAATGAGACTGACTATATTATTTGTGAATCTATTAGGTTTTAATCGTCTATCCCATATCCCA
This sequence comes from Bacillota bacterium, assembly GCA_023415525.1. GTDB lineage: Bacteria > Bacillota > Clostridia > Lachnospirales > Cellulosilyticaceae > Sporanaerobium. The sequence goes on from JAEZKI010000107.1 coordinate 6,512, forward strand.
TTTCTTAAACAAGCCAAACAAAGATAGAGGGCAAGGCACATCAGAATAATCCATTCGCCAGCTATAGCCTGAGAC
>JAEZKI010000098.1 GCA_023415525.1 Bacillota bacterium
TATGCTGACTGTTTGCACAATCAATATGGTCAAAGGCCACTTATTTTTACAACAAATGGTTTTGAAATGAACTTTACGAATGATGCAGAGGGCTTCCCAGAACGTAAAGTATCAGGAATGTTTACAAAAGAAGAATTACAACTCATTGTAGACAGGAGAACGAGTAAGAAATCATTAATCAATGTACAGATTAATGAAAGTATTTCCAATCGTTACTATCAGAAAGAAGCCATTGTAGCAGTTTGTGATGCAGTAATGAAAAGACATCGTAAGATGCTTTTAGTCATGGCTACAGGCAGTGGAAAAACAAGGACGGCTATTTCTATTGTTGATATACTGATGAAACATAACTATGTGAAAAATATCTTGTTTTTAGCAGACCGAAAAGCTTTGGTAAAGCAAGCGAAGAAGAACTTTAATAATTTGCTTCCTAATCTCACACTGTGTAATCTTTTGGATAACAAGGACAATCCAGAGCAATGCCGTATGATTTTTTCTACCTATCCAACGATGATGAATGCTATAGATGAAGCAAGGTGCAAGGATGGTAGAAAGCTTTTTACGCCAGCTCACTTTGACTTAATCATTATTGATGAGAGTCATAGAAGTATTTATAAGAAGTATCTAGATATTTTTGAGTACTTTGATGCCATGCTGATAGGGCTTACAGCAACACCTAAGGATGAAATTGATAAGAATACTTATACCGTTTTCGAACTTGAAAGTGGTGTTCCTACATATGCTTACGAGCTTGAAAAAGCTGTTGAGGATGGCTATCTAGTTGATTATAGAACGAGAGAAATCAAAACGAAGATTATGGAAGAGGGTATTCACTATGATGATTTAAGTGATGAAGAGAAGGAAGTCTTTGACAGCGAATTTGAAGATGATGAGAATATAGACGATACCATAGCCAGTGAAGCAATTAATGAATGGTTTTTTAATGCTGATACAATAGATACGGTACTCCATGAGTTGATGGATAATGGACTAAAGGTTGAGGGCGAAGATAAGCTGGGTAAAACCATTATCTTTGCTAGAAACAGTCTTCATGCCAGAGCAATCGTAGAGCGGTTTAATATAATTTATCCTGAATATGGTTCACATTTCATCAAGCAAATAGATTACAGTATTAAGTATGTAGATACGCTTATTGATGATTTTAGTACAAAAGAAAAAATGCCACAAATTGCAGTATCCGTAGATATGCTTGATACAGGTATTGATATTCCTGAAGTTCTCAACTTGGTTTTCTTTAAAAAAGTGCGTTCAAAGTCTAAATTCTGGCAGATGATAGGTCGTGGTACAAGGCTATGTAAGGATTTATTAGGAGTAGATAGGGATAAAGAAAAGTTCCTTATCTTTGATTTCTGCAGTAACTTTGAGTTCTTTAAGGCTAATCCTAAGGGGATAGAAACAGGTAGTGTAGAGAGCTTAACGGAGAAAATCTTCAATACTAAAGTGGAGATGGTAAGAGCTCTTCAAGAGATGAAGTATCAGGAAGAAGAGTACATTGCTTATAGAAAACAAATAATAGAGGAATTACTAGCAAGCATTAGAAATTTGAATGAAGATAGTTTCAGAGTGAAGCTACATCTTAAATATGTTCATACCTATAAGGCTGATGAACCTTGGCAATGCTTAGAGACGACAGCAGTCAGTGAACTAAAAGCGTATATAGCACCTCTTATTACTTGCCTCAATGAAGACGAGCTTGCAAAGCGATTTGACTATTTGATTTATACAGTAGATCTTGCTTATCTTCAAAGTAAGAATGCTAATAAACCTATTAGGAGTATTGTAAAGACGGCAGAAGAGCTTTCAAAGCTTGGAACAATTCCACAAGTAATGGAGCAAAGGTATATCATAGAAAAAGTACAAACAGATGAGTTTTGGAATAGTGCAGATATTTTCGAACTGGAAGAAGTACGACAAGCACTTAGAGAGTTGATTAAGTTTATAGAGAAAGAGAAACAAAAGATTTATTTTGAAAACTTCAAGGATCAAATCATAGATACTGTAGAGAATGGAGCTATGTTTAATACGAATGACCTTAAAGATTATCGTAAGAAAGTAGAGTCTTATCTTAAAGTGCATGAAAATGACTTAGTCATTTATAAACTTCGTAATAATAAGCCATTGACTAAAGAGGATTTAAAGACTCTAGAACATATTCTATGGGAGGAACTTGGCAGTAAAGCAGAGTATGAAAAAGAGTATGGAGAAATGCCAGTTGGTAAGCTTGTAAGGAGAATTGTGGGGCTTGATAGGAAGGCAGCAAATGAAGCCTTTAGCGCATTCCTAAGTGAAGAGAAGCTAAATAGTCATCAGATTCACTTTGTAAAACTTATTGTGGACTACATAGTAGCAAACGGTATGATTGAAAACAATAGTGTACTTATGGAAGAACCATTTAGAAGTCTTGGAAGTATTACGACACTCTTTAGTGACAGAAGGCAGGAAGTAAGTGAACTTATGGGTATAATTGCATGCGTAAAAAATAATTGTGAGCAGATAATTTGATTAATGAAGCCGAAGGCTTAGGAAACTAATAAAATATAATAAGCACAACACAGAATGTTCATCTCATTGTAAAAACCTTAAAAGAGATGGACATTTTTATGTAAGGACATAGGATTTTTGCTGTGAATAAGTTATAATGAAAAAAAGAAGGGCTGTAAAGGACGGGGAATATATGTTTGATTTTTTTAAAAAGCAGCGAAGTATTATATTAGAAGATAATCTTGAACAAGAAGTTACCCTTTCAAATGAGGAAATTGATGCAAAAAAGGTCTATATTAAGGAGTTGATCCGTACAAAAAAATTGCCAATTGTTTTGTTGGATCCCTTATGGCATTCTATTAGAAAGCAAGTTGTAAGTGAGCTCATTGCAAAAAATGAAAGAAAGCTACATGATCTATTAAAAGAACAGGGAAAGCTAAATAATGACTATAAAGAATATAATCTTGTAAAGCAAGGATTTTTAAAAGAAATCCTAGAGTTAAGTGGTGCTTTACATACTGAAGATGATATAAGCAAAATATCCAGGCTGAATAAGCTACATGAAAGTACACTAGGAGCTAATCAAAAGCTAGAAGATATTGAAAAACGTCTTGATACAATAGAAGAAGAGATTGAGGATGTTAATAGGGAAATTATCGAAGAAATTGTAGCAGTAGGGTATGGGTATATTACGACTTGTAAGGAAAATGTCCAACAGTTAGAAAAAGAAATTGATGCATTAAGACAAAAAGTAGTTGAAAAGACC
>JAEZKI010000103.1 GCA_023415525.1 Bacillota bacterium
ATATCCACATGTAGTAATTATTCCGCACATTTTTCCTTCCAGAAGACTCGGCCCACGTTGCTTTCCATAATATTTGTGAAGTCCATAAAAACGGTCAAGCATTGCCTTCATTGGAGCAGTACAATACCAGATAAATATAGGACTAGCTAAAATAAAGCAATCTGCCTTCAAGATTTCGTCTGATATATCGTACATGTCATCTTGTATTGAACAACCATATTCATCTAATTTATCTTGGCATTGAAAGCATTCTAAACATGGTGCAATCTCTTTATCATAAAGGAAAATTGACTTAACTTCTGCTCCTTTAATCTCTAACTCAGTTAAAAATGATTTCAGTAGAGTTGCCGTATCACCGTTTTTTCTTGGACTGCCCACAAAAATCAATATTTTCATTGTTTTCCTCCTGTCGGTTATATAAATAAAATAATATATCCAATTTATTTACTACACCACTTTATCACTAGTAACATAACCACTAATTCTTGAGCTTATTGTTTAGCTGGATTTGGGCACGTAATAATCCACGTATAACCATAACGATCCTTTGTGATAGAACCACACCCTGCATCATCCGGTTCTGGATGTGGCTGTAAGGGTGAGAGAATGGTTCCACCTTCTGCCAATACAGTGACGGTATGTAAAGCTTCCTCCTTTGAGTTCATATGAATCATAAGTTTTATATCCGTATTTATTTCTGCACCATCAAAGGAATCAGATGCTGCCATGTGCGTATTGCCGAGTAAAAACTCCACATGCATTACTTTTCCGATTTGGTCTAATGTCCTATCAAACGTATTCTCTGACCAACGAGACATATAAAAAATCTCACCACCAAAAGCCTCAATATAAGTATTGAGTGCCTCCTCACAGTTCCCCTTAAATGCCAAGTAGGGGATAATTTCAATCTTCTTCTTTTCCATTTCCCTAATCCTTCCCTTTCCTAATAAATTCAACTTTACCTTTCTGGTTGTTCATAAATAATCTTCACGATAAATTCTAGTTTGACAACCATAAGCTATAACCGTAATCTTAATTATATATAAATTATATTTTGTAAATACTAATTACACCATAATCAGAATGAAGTACTAAGTTGTTTTTAGTAAGAGCTGCATAAGAGTTTTTTACTGAAAATTCGTTAATAATTTGCATATAAGGTGCAGTTGAATTGTCATTAGAAATTTCTACCACATAAAAACCCATTTCTCTTTTTGTTGTTATACTTCTATAATTTCTAGCTATCAATTGTTGTATCCCATCAACATTCTCTATTTCTCCTATTGTAGAATTATTAATTTTATGTAAATTTCCATCTGTTTCAGATACAAATTCACCGGTTTTTACATTATATGCATAAACCTTCCTGACATCATCTGTACTTACTCTGTCAAGGTATATGATTTGTTCATCATCCCATGACATGCTATATGTAAGGCTATGTGATCCCAATGATTTTACCGAAAGCACTTCCCCATGTCCACTATAATGTACTAGAATTTCGTTTTCAAAATCACCTACCACTCGTGTTACATAAAAATCATCACCGTCACTTCTAGTTGCTATTGGTAAAAAACCAGTATACACCTTTCCAATAAAACGGTGGCTGATAGCCTCACCTGTTTTTCCATTGGAATTATAATATATAAATCCTTTTCTTAACTTTGCCATAACTAATTGAATTGCCCTATGAAAAGGCGGAAAAAAAGAAGATCTATCCACCTCTTTTATAAGTACTTTACCAGTTCCCAATCGAGAGCGAATGATATTTCCATCTATTTGTATAAACCATTCTTTCTTCGTTTCAGGATGTATCAACGTCATATTATCCCATTGCTGTTCAAAATAATTTGTTATACTCATATCTTCCTCTTTTCCTCTAATATAAATAATCTCATCTATAAATTCTAATTCGCCAATCTGCAAGTTCTCAGGAATAATGATTTTGTACTTATTCCAACATCTCTTACAATAAGGGTGTTCTTTCACTTTTCTATTTCTTAATTTCTGCCAAACATATGATGAGCAAAATTTACGTTTCTCTTCTGATATGTTCCTGTTATATATAATGCCAATCTTGCAAGCACATGTTTTACTATATTCGACTGTCTTTCCACAACTATCACAAATCTTTCTCATATGTATGCTTATTGTTCTTTTAAGTCTAACAAATTATCTTAATATTTTCAATATTTTTACCTGCTATCACCAAAATACTCCCAACTATTCAGTTAGGAGTTCATTAAGGAGGATTTCTTAAACACATTATGAATATATTTTTAAGAAGAAAAATAGTAAAAAAGACCTAAGACAAAACAGTCTTAGGTCTCTACTTATTTTCTATTTAATCTCCTCTAGATTATAAGGTGTTACTTGGTAGACGTAGTAATTGAGTTAAAAAACAATACAACTGATATCAAAAACGTTGATTTTATAAGGGTTCCGTATCCATCTTACGCCACCCTCTTTAAAGCTTACGCCATTTCTACGCCAGTTGCTTATATTTCATTATCAAAAAGCTCTAGCTTTAACTTATTCATTTCAGATGTTTGATGCTCTTTTAAAATGTGGGTATACAAGTCCATTGTCATAGATAAAGTAGCATGTCCTAAGTATTCTTGTATAATTTTAGGTTTTATATTGCATTCTAAACACCTTGTTGCAAACGTATGTCTAAAGGTATGTGCTGAGAAAGGTTCTAAGCTCTCTACATCATCTTTCATTAAATTGATTTCATTAATAATCACCTTTATTGCATCACTACACAACTGAGAATTTAAGGGAGTTCCAAATTTAGTTGTAAATAATAGATTATTGTACCCTGCTAAAGGCTTTGCATAACTTTTACTCATCACTACATCTCTTTGAAACTTCTGTCGCTTAAGTGCTTGTAGACATTGTTCATTAATGGGTACTTTACGCTTACTACTTCTAGTCTTAGGTGGGCCTAGGTGAAATTTCTTTGTTTCATCCCCATCTAATTTTTGGTAAAACAAAGTTTTGTTTATATCAATGACTCTATTTTCTACATCAATATCGTCCCATGTCAATGCTGCAATCTCTCCCAGCCTAAGTCCTGTGCATATTAAAACAACAAACAGATTATTATAAAAGGTTCCTGCTGCACACTCAAAAAAGTCCTTTTGCTCATCTACTGTTAAAACTCTAATATTCTTTTTGGGTTTGAATATCTTAACCCCTTTGGCAGGGTTTTTCACTATTAAATCATCAATCATAGCCTTGTTAAATAGATCAAGCAGAATAATTTTAGCCTTATGCTGAGTTTCATAGCCATACCCATTTTTCTTAATCATATTTATAAGGGCTGTAATTTGTAAATGAGTTATCTCTGTCAGTTTTATTTTCCCTAGCATAGGACTTATATGTTTTTCATATACCGTTGAATAAATACGTCTAGTATTTTCCCTAATCACTCCATACTTATAAACATTAAGCCACTTTTCAAACCATTCATCCAAAGTAACTCCTGAATCAATTACATTAAGCTTATTCCTATCCTCATATTGAGCATCTTGCAACATCTGCCTCAGCTCCTTTAGATTATCTGAGTACAGACTCACCCTCTTTCCAAATCTATTATGATATCTAGCATGATAACTGCCATCTTTTCTTTGTGTAATTCCTGTACCTAACTCTTTTCCTTTTAGATCTTTTCCCATAGTTTATTCTTAACATAGTATCTAAAAAGTATCCTTAAATTCATTATAGCATATTTCCTACTATATTCCTCTCTACTCCACCTATTTTCTTCACATACAATCCCCCATCCACAGCTCTCACTACAGAATACTCTCCATAATACATAAACTTCCCATATATACAATCATATATAAACATCTGTACACACTCAGGCTGGTCTGTAATAAATTTGTACTCCGAAATAATATCCCACAGGTTTACTTCTCCCTCTAAGGAGAGCCTTTCGTATTTAAGAGAAATATACTCCATATACCTTTGTAACCTTTTTGTTATCTTATATCCCTTATACACTTCTTACTACTCCTTCCTTATACTAATTTCCATTTTTTGCATCAACATAACGCTTACGCTACGTTAATAATATAACACCCTATTTTACAAAATGCTCTATGAAAAAGATGGAAGATGTACATAATTCCTTGTTTTACGCTCATACTAATACCAAATGAGGTGATAGCACATGAATGATAGGGATGTAAAAGCTGGCGCTAAGCTAAGAGAGCTGAGAAAAGCTACTGGTAATTCAGTTTTCAAGGTAGGTCGTGCAATAGGAGTATCTGGTAGCTACATTAGCCAGATTGAAAATGGTAAACGCCCTGCCTCAGATGGGGTGCTTGTGGCTCTTGCTAGCTTGTATGG
>JAEZKI010000225.1 GCA_023415525.1 Bacillota bacterium
CGAGGGGATAAGATTTATATCTGGGAGAAAGAAGGCATAAGGCTGGCCATTCTAAACTATACTTACGGAACAAACGGTATTCCTTTGCCAGACGGACAGAGTTATTGGGTGAATCTTTTAAAAGAAGAGGAGCTAAAAAAGGATGTAGCACAGGCCAAAGAGTTAGCAGACTTTATAATAGTTTGTCCTCATTGGGGGACAGAGTATACTCACCGTCCGACTCAGGAGCAACGTTATTGGGCTCAGCTTATGGCAGATGAAGGAGTAGACTTGGTTTTAGGTACTCATCCTCATGTGATTCAGCCTGTAGAATGGGTTCAAGGAAAAGAGGGACAATCTATGCTGGTCTATTATTCCTTAGGCAACTTCGTTAATTCCACCAGTGAAAAGGGAAAGGGGATTGCAGATAGAATGTTAGGCGCCATGGCAAAGGTTAGCTTAGAAAGAGATGAGAAAGGACAGGTGAGCATTAAAGACTATGGAGCCCAGGCTTTAGTTACTCATTTAGAACAAGGAACAGAGCTGACCACTTATAAATTACAAGATTATACAGAGAATTTGGCAAAGGAAAATGCCATTAGAAAGCAAGATGGAAGCTTTAGTTTATCCTACTGTAAAGAACTATGGAAAGAAGTATATAGCAATGTGTTGGGAAAAACAGAATTTTAGTGGGAGTTCCCTTTACTTTTGCAGGAATGTACATAAATTTGTTGCATAACTTATGCATATTATTTATAATTTAATAGATTATGGTAAATTTATTTCAGCATAAGTTTGTAGTATAATAAGGTAAAAAGTAGAGGGGGAAAGAGATGAACGAGGAACAAGGACAGTGGAGCATAGGACAGAAGAAAAAATTACGTAAGGTATTTTTGCTTTCAGCGATAATTACATTTCTAATTGCTTTAGTTGTAATAGCAATAGGAATATGGAGCTATTATACATATATTTATGAAGGAAGTAACAAAGTAGTAGAGCAGCCAGTAGACATGGAGAACCTGACAGAAGAAGAAAAAGAGCAGCAAAAGCTAGAGACGATTAATAAAACCATAGCAGTATTTGGTGTAGATGCCGATGAACTGCGTACGGATGTTATTTTAGTGGTCAACTTCAATAGTAAGACCAATAAAATTAAAGTGGTATCTATACCTCGTGATACGAAAGTAGATTGGACAGATAGTCAACGGGCTTCCCTAAAAGAGGATAAAGGCTATTCTCAAGTTTATACCACTAAGTTGAATGAAATGAGTGCCTATGGTGGTATGAAAAATATTCGTAAGTATACCATTGATGAACTCCAAAACATCTTGGGGATTAAGATAGATAACTATGTCATAGTTAATCTGGACTCTTTTAGAAAAATTGTGGATACCATTGGTGGCGTAGAGGTGGATGTTCCAAGTCGCATGAAATATAGTGACCCTGTTCAGAATCTTCGTATTGACTTATCTCCTGGTTTGCAGATATTAGATGGGGACAAGGCAGAGCAATTGGTGCGTTTTCGTTCTTATCCTAGAGGAGATGAAGATCGTATTGTAGTTCAACAACTTTTCTTGCAAAGCTTTGCAGAAAAGATTATGAGTCCTCAAACATTGACAAAGGTGCCTCAATTTATAGGTATACTTCTTAAGGATTTAACTGCAGATGTCAGTCTAACAGAGATGATGGGATATTATCCTTATCTTCAAAGTTTCAATATAGAAAATCTTAGTTTTGCTACTTTGCCAGGAGAAGGTAGAATGGAAAATGGGGTTTCTTATTTCTTTATTGATCAAGAAAAATTACCTCTGTTTATTGAAGACATATTCTATGACCGAGAAGTTGGAAAAGTAAATGAAGCTACTACTGACAGTAATTTACAAGCAGGAACGGAGGGAACAGCTACCGTACCGCAGAATACAGAGCCTGTAGTAGACAAAAATGTCAGTATAGAGGTTCTCAATGCTGCAGGTATACAAGGTCTAGCAGGACGTATAAAGGATACCTTAGAAAAGAAAGGTTACCAAGTAAGTCGTATAGGCAACTACACAGAAGGAAACAAAACAAGCACCATCATCTATGCCAAAGACATAGCAAAAGGGGAACAATTCAAAGCCTACTTTGAAGATGCCCTTGTAGTAGAAAGTAAAACCCTTGAAACGGATATACAAATTGTCGTAGGCAGCGACTATAAGGCTGAAGGATAAATCAATGTTCTATTGCATGGATAGGAATACAGATAAAAAGGCAGAACCTGGGGGGAGGTTCTGCCTTTTTAATATGGAAAGGAAGAGCTTATAATTCTTCAAACTCAAAGGTATTAAAGCAAGTTCTTCCCATAGAAAGCCTGCTACACCCAAACATACCATATTTAAAGGTATCTTCTCTATAGGTAAAAAGCTCTTGATCATCTAGAACGAGTTGAAGGGTATCTTTCAAAACAGTGATTTTAAAATGGTAAGGTTTATGAAGCTGCCAATCAAAGGGGACTTCTTTGAGCTTGGTAAAGCCAAAATGATTGATATATAGCGATACATAACCTTCTCGGTCAAAGCCAAGATGGTAGCCTCTCTGTGCACCTTGCCCTCGAACAATAAGCATATGGCCCACACCATGAAGGGGAGTGAGAGTAGAAGAAAGAATATAGTCCTTGGCAAAGTAATTACCCGCATAGGACTCTGCATAGCCACAAGACATAGCATGCATTCCTTCTTTTACTAAATCCCAGGCCCCATAATTATGAGAGAAGGGGGAGATGCAGCCAAAATTTTTGGTTTGCTTAGCAAAATCAATGGTATAGTGAGCCTTACCCGTGATTTTAAAGTCATCCAGATAGATACAGCCAAGACTCTTAAATTTAGCTGGACTATAGCTTTCTAATAAAATCCCCACTTCATCAATAAGGTCACCTTCTGTGTCGGGGATGGTAAAGGTGATTTCTAACCAATCCTTGTCTATAAGTTTGGTATAACCTTGAACTAAATCTTTCTTACCAGTAGCGAGATGAACGTAAGGAGCAATCCCCATTGTCTCATTTCCATTCCACTGGTCTAGGTAAATCTTCATAGAAACTTGTTGACCAGAGTAAACTTTAGGTGAAAAAGTAGGGCTATAGCGTTCATCACTAAAATCACTTCTTAAGTAATAAGGTTTGTAAAAAACTTTACAAGCTTGGCCACGACTCATCCTGTCAAAGAGAATTTTCAAAGAACCTTTACTCTCGTACCCTCTGTCAAAGGAATGCTCCATACGGCAAAAGAAAGGATTGGATAGTCGGATATTATGAGTGGAACCAGGTAATTCAAAATCAAAATAAATCTCACCTTCTTTATAGGAGGAGGTCAAGGCTTCAGGAGGTGTTTCTCCACTTAAGCGATAACCTAAAAGAGCTAATTCCTTTGCATAAGTAGGGATATCTAAAATATTAAGATAGCCTGAGATAGAAGAAAGTACGATGCTATCATTGATAGGTTGGCGATACTTTGGAGCTAAGCCAGAAAGACCACACATGACACCCAGGACTGTTCCTACATTACCAGCATTACAATCGGTATCCCAACCGCACATAGTAGCAATTTCCACGGTGCGATTAAAGTCTCCTTTGCCATAAAGCATGGCTAGAATACAAACTCCTGCATTAGGAATAATGTGGCAGACACCACCATATTTGTCATACCCCCAATCTCTCTCTAACATTTTAAGGCAAGCGCGAAAGTCATTGGGCTCTTGTTCGAAGAAGTCTAAGACGGCATGGGCCACCTTGGCATAGAGAGAGTCTTTAGGGATTTCCAAAAGAGCTGTTTGAATAATAGCTACTATATCTTGGCAAATAAAGGCCTCTGATATAGCTGCACAGAAGAAACGGGCGCCATTAAGGCCTTCACCATCATGAGA
>JAEZKI010000108.1 GCA_023415525.1 Bacillota bacterium
GATTATAAGAATACACCTCATGAATAGCCTCTAAACGGTTATGAATAACGATTTGTTTGCCGTCAAAATGCGTATGTCTAAAAGGCGGTGCCAAAAAAATGATGGCACGAGGATTAAAATGCTCTAAAACCTCATCACAATTTAAAAAGCCTTGTAAATCAGCCAAGCCAGCCGCAAAGAATCCAGCATTGGCAGGTGCAATTAATACAGAATCATAACCATATTCAATACCTCCTGATTTAAAGGGTAAGAAAATAAGTGCCTGATTCTTTAACCATTCGAATGTCTCCGTTCTAACTTTTTCAAAATCTTGATGATAAATCTCCTCGTATTTTGCTTTGTCTGTAGCTTTTTTATCTGCAACCAATAAACAATCTGGATCACGTCTCCTCATATAGTCATCTACATAATTTACAACGGCTCCATTTTTACACTTTGTCACTGTTGCTTCTAGTACATCCCCAATTCCTTCCACTTCATATGCCACATCAAAAGTTGTATTGGTTTCATTACCCATTGCTAGTGTAAATAGTTCCCTTCTTGTTTTAGGGATAATGACACCTTTTGAAGCTTCCAATATTTCTAATACATACTCTGGTAAATTCATTTGATATAAACATTCTTGCATAGTTATGTACTCCTCCATCTTATTTTATTATTTTTATTATTTTTATTATTTGTATTGTCTCTAAAGACAACGTTTAGCTTACATTTTCCACCATAGTTCAACCTGAAGTTTCTCATCTTTTTCTTTGACTTCCTGCATCATCTTTATCTTAATCTTTGCAAGCTTATTGGCAATATTTTCATCATATACACCTAATATCTGTGCAGCTAATATTCCTGCATTTTCTGCCCCATCAACGGCTACTGTTGCAACGGGTATCCCCTTTGGCATCTGAACAGTGGAGAGTAAAGCATCCAACCCATCAAAGGATGTACTTTTACAAGGAATACCTATTATAGGTAAGGTAGTGTGTGCAGCCAGCGCTCCTGCAAGATGTGCTGCCATCCCTGCTGCTGCAATAATAACGCCAAACCCTTTCTCTCGTGCCGTTTTTGCAAATTCATAAGCTATCTCCGGCGTTCGATGTGCACTGATCACATGTACCTCAATAGGAATGTCATATAATTTCAGACTATTAATAGCACCTTTTACGACTGGTAAATCACTATCACTCCCCATAATAACTGCCACTTTTTTATTCATATAAACCCTCCTTATAAAAAATGAAAAAACAAAAGCCGATATCCCTAAAAACTTGGATATCGGCTTACTTACAACTTGAAATAATCTTTCACTTTGTGTTGTCTTCCGTTATTTATTTTATATATTCTTCTAGATTTTTATCTACTGTAATAACTATAATTTTTTCGCCTGTCTTTGTACTCACATCAGAATGTGTGCTGACTATGGCTACATCCATAATATCCATTATCAATGTCTCCAGATATCCTCTCCCACCCTCAAATAAAGAAGTACGAACTTTTTTAAATAACTCTACGCCTTGTGGATTATCGGTTAATTTTTGTTCAGAAGGGCTTAGGAAGCCGGTTAATCGAACAACCACCATATCATTGATGATATAGGTCTTAATTGTTTTAGGACCTCTTCCCATATATTCAATCTCAAACTTACTTACTATTTCACTAATTTTCGCCTCTAACTGACCTTTCGTCACCTTACCACCACCTACATGAGTCAATAATAGCATCCCCCTTTGATACTGTCAATTATTTTTTATTATTTTAAATTAAGTCTGATTAGTCTTATTTTTTTCTATAAATCAGGGGCATCTAAATCAAATGTCACTTTTTTGCTTGCACCCTTACTAAATTTCACTTCCACTGTATGCTTGCCAGGTGTCAGATCATGGACATTCAATTGGAAATTGTAAGGGTATTCAGAAGCTTTCCCAACTACCTTGTCATCCACATACCATATAGCACTCTGCTTTGTAGGGGCATAAGTATAGGCAGCTAATATCATTGTCCCTTCCCACTCTGAGGAGGAAAGGGTGGAAGCCTTGGTATAGTAGGATGCATCATCACTTAGACTGTTCAATAGCACAGGATTCTGGTTTGTGGCTTTTGTATAGGCCTTATTTACAGCTGGACTGCTCCCTAAAAGGTAGGTATGAGAAGTGCTTCCAAAATTGGAGTCCGAATAAATCATGGCTTTGATTTGAGGGTAGACCATAGGTAAATAAGTATAGGCTTTCTCCACTCGTTCTGCTGCAAAGGCAGAAGTGTCCACACCCTTTCTATTGGTGTAAGACCCCCCTTCTGTCACAATAATAGGTTTACTGTGTAGCTTGGCCAGATTGACAGTCTGTTGAATATTGAGCATAGGGTCACCATACTGACCTACACCATAAAAACCATCCCTCTTTGTATCTCCATTCACTGCAAACTTATTATAGTACAAAGAAACACCTACCCAATCTACTGTGTTGTTTCCTGGATAGAAACTATCCAAGTCCACCTTATAAGCACTACAGAAATTAGGCGAATAAACCAGTGCCACATGAGGTGAATAGGTTCTTGCCAGTTGGGCAATGTGGTTATAGGCCTTCTTAAAACTATCTGAAGAAGCCTCATTGGACCAAACATTCACCTCCCCACCAATACGGATAAAAACGGGACATGTTAAGGTATTCAAATACTCAAAATCTGCTATCAGTTTACTATCATATGCCCCCTTTATAACAGGCTCACAATCTGAACCTTCACCGGGAAAGTTCAAGTTGATTAAAAGGGCTCTTGTGCCCTCTTGAATGGCCTTACCGTAAATATAGGACCAGTATTTCAAGCTATATTTATCATTTAAAGAATAATAATAAGATACAGCAGATTCATTGGCCATCTCCGTAAGGTTTGCCATGCCATACTTGCCATTGACAGTCCCCCCTCTTGCTATACGCCCATAGTAAACCCCCTCTTGAGGTTCCCACTTGGCATTGTAGTAAGGATAATCCGCACCTGCCTTTTCTGTGACCACATAGATTTCTGTCTGAGCCTCCAAACTTTTATAAGCCGTCTGCAGTGTGGTAGTGCTCTCATTTGCCAGTGTAACCGAGCCACTTCCTAGTAGCATTAGAGCCACTAATGCCATTGAAATTTTTGCTTTGAATTTTTTTGTCATTCCTATCTCCCCTTATCCTTCCTAATCAACCTGTAACTCGTGATTATTTTTCTAGTCCACCTATTAACCTTATTATAGTATAAATATTTCTAACGTAAACAGAATGCTCCATTTTGCAAATAAAAAAAGGTGGCTATGACTTCTTATAAATCATTAACCACCTGAGTGACAAATATGTTACTTTCTATCTTACCTTGCTGTGATTTGCCCCATTAAATCATAGTCCTTCTTTCTTTTGAAACCCCACCAGCCATATGATCTAATTTTGAGTTTAAAAAGGGGGCTCTTATAATGGAATTTTCGCCATATTTATCTCTTATTTTATCTATGGCTTGATCAAGCTTTTCATATTTATCATACTTAAAGCTATCAAATATATTGTATTGATAGATTTTACCTTCGCAAAGTTTACTGGTATGAACCCCTAATTGTCTTATAGGGGTCCTGTGATTCCATAGCTCCTCAAATAATTCACAGACATGTTGGTAAAGCTCATGGGTGACATAGGTAGCCGAAATAAGCATCCTTTGGTGAGAGGAGTACTCAAAATCCCTATCAACGAGTGTTACAGAAACACAACTTGCTTTCACATTGTCTGCTCTTAACCGGGTACAGACTGTTTCACATAAGGATAAGAGTACTAATTTGGCCCCCTCTGAAGAGTCCACATCAAAAGGAATAGTGGTTGAGTTGCCATAGCCTTTATTGGGTATCGTTTCATGGATCACTTTCATGAAATCTATCCCATTGGCATACTGATGGATAAGTTCCCCCTGCTTTTTTAAATGGGCTTTTAATAAACGGACATCCGCATTGGCTAATTTACCTATGGTGTTAATGCCCAACATCTTTAGTTTTTTTTCAGTGGCTCTTCCAACAAAAAACAAGTCTCCTACGTTCAAGGGCCACATTTTTGCTTCTATTTCTTCTGGGAAAAGAGTGTGTACTAAATTAGGCTTCTTTAAATCCCCGGCCATTTTAGCTAAAAGCTTATTGGAGGAGATGCCTATATTAACTGTAAATCCCAGTTCTTTATATATTCTATCCTTTATAATATGAGCTATAGTAATGGGCGAACCATACAAGCCTTCTGTTCCTGTCATATCCATATAGGCTTCATCTATGGAATATTGCTCCACAAAAGGCGTATATTCTTTTAATATTTCAATAAAAGCTTTAGAGCATTCCACATATAAAGTATAATTTGGTTTGACTAAGGTAAGTTTAGGACATTTAGACAAGGCTGCTACAACAGGCTCACCGGTTTGGATGTTATATTTTTTCGCAGGAGTGGATTTAGCTAGGATAATTCCCTTACGCTTTTCTATATCTCCTCCCACTGCAGAAGGGATATCCCTTAAATCAAGGCTATCCCCTAAAATATTAACTCTATAGGCAGCTTCCCAACTTAAAAATGCAGAATTAACATCGACATGAAAAATAATAGGCTCCTTCATCTACTCACCTGCTTAATAAAATACTTTTCTAATGGACCATTTATGTGATGCTACATAATATCGGAGTTCTAATAACTGCTCTCTTTCATCAATCATGACTTTGCAACCATATTCAAAGGTCTTTATACCCGCATAGTTATTTTCAGTCGTATAAAGGATATCAGTTATGTTAGCAGTTATTCGTTTATACTGGTCAGCTTCTAGTCGAATACGAAGCGGAACTATCTCTCCCAAGGTATTACATTTAGAAATTATCTCAACTGGAATATTTTTTAGCTCCACAAAAATCACTCCTTGTAGTCGAACGTATGTTTGATTGCATTATATCAAAAAGGAATATTTTTGTAAACTAAAAAATATTTATAGAAGGGTTAATAGTAGCAATAGGATAACTGACTGCCTACCAAATAAATGGAAATAATCTATAGCGAACCTTTTGCTTATGCTCCTCATAGCCTGCCAAACCTTCTTCTAAGATCTTCTCTTCATTTTTAATTCTGATGGCTAATAACACAGGTAAAATCAGAAATACAACAAATCCTACCCACTTGGCATAGTGGACCACTCCTTCTCCCTCATTCTCGCCTTCCTATTTTAAAGTTTGTCTATGTTGTAGATGCCATTCTTTTTCTTAAAGCAAATGCTCCCTATTGTGGAGTTTTACTTACTTGGTAGATAAATACCACTACCTCCCTTATCTAAAAGGACTGCGCCATAGCGCTCTTTATAATTTTCTTTCCAATAATAGTCCATACATAGACCGTCCATATTATAGCAGATTGTCCAAATGGTATTTTCTTCTGAAGGCTTTGTTCCCTGGGATACTACCTTCATACATTCACGTAGTTCATCCATACCCATCTTCCCTTTATAATCCTGTCTAAGAGTGGTCAGTGTATCAAATCGCTTATGAGATGATCTACTCCCTATCCCAAACTTCTCTTCTGCTAGATAATGATTGGTAACAATAGGACTTTCTGTCACTATCATTTTGTTATCCACATATTCTACGACCACTGACTTCCCTGTTGCATCTGCTATCATATAGTGATGTGCTGACCCAATGGCTGAATTCATATCATACTTAACAAGTAAGTCCAATGCCTCCTCTACTGTTGCCGCATAATCTAAAACCATACGAATAGCTGCTGTTGTAGTAAGGTCTGGTTTTTCTGTGTGTTGATGGGTCTCTACCTTATCTCCTGCCATAAGGTCTGCAATACAAAGTCCCTTTTCATTCATGCCATCTAGTGGA
>JAEZKI010000318.1 GCA_023415525.1 Bacillota bacterium
GTCCCAAGTATTTCTTTTATATTTCTTTTATATAAGGCATGAACTGTCACTAAGGCTTTGGTGTTAAATGGAAGGACATTACAAGTGATACATGAATGATTGCATGTATTTAACTTATTAAAACATATAACGATTCATAATAGAGTTTATGATTTAAAAGAATTAGTAAAAAAGCAATGATACAAAATATTTTGCTTTCAAATGAGCATACTAAAAAGAGGATTATTAAAGGAATATTAGTTGAAATAGTAAAATTTAATGGAGGCATGAGGATGAGACGATTATTGAAGTATTTTAAACCCTATATAGGTTTTATTTTACTAGCTATTGTTTTACTTTTTGGGCAAGCCATGTGTGAATTAGCACTACCTGACTACATGTCAAATATTGTAAATAAAGGCATTGTAGCAGGAGATAGTGGGTATGTTCTTAAAGTAGGAAGCTTTATGCTCCTTGTTTCTTTAGGGAGTATACTATGTGCTATAAGTGTAGGTTTTATTGCTGCTAGAGTGGCAGCTAGTGTTGCTCAGAAAGTACGCCAGGACCTATTCAAGAAAGTAGAAAGTTTTTCAAGCGTAGAATTTGATAAGTTTTCAACAGCTACTCTTATTACAAGAACAACAAATGATGTGACACAAGTTCAAACATTAATATTTGTAATGATTCGAATGTTATTTTACAGTCCTATTATGGGAGTGGGTGGGGCTTCTAAAGCCTTATCAAAGGATGTGTCTATGTCTTGGATTATAGCTATTGCTGTCATTATCTTAATGGGATTCATAGCTATTATTTTTTCATTAGCTATGCCTCGTTTTAAAAAAATTCAGAAGCTTATTGACCGTTTAAATTTAGTAACAAGAGAAGAATTATCAGGTATGCTCGTTATACGCGCCTTTAATAAACAAGCCTTTGAAGAGGAACGTTTTGACAAAGTGAATGAAGAATTAACCAGAACGCAGCTGTTTGTTAATCGCACCATGAATCTTTTAGTGCCTGCTATGATGCTTCTTATGAATTTATCAAGTGTTTTAATTATATGGGTTGGGGCCCAACAAATTGCAAATTTGCAAATTCAAGTGGGAGATATGATGGCATTTATGCAGTATACCATGCAGATTATTATGTCTTTTTTAATGATTTCCATGCTATTTATTATGATCCCAAGAGCTTCTGTTTCAGCTGGACGAATAGCAGAAGTACTGGAAATACCATTAGCTATTAAGGAACCTACAGCACCTATTTTATTTCCAGAGAAGGTTAAAGGAGTTGTAGAATTTAAAAATGTATATTTTAGCTATCCAGGGGCAGAAGAAGATGCTCTTCGGGACATTAGTTTTACGGCGCAACCAGGTCAAACTACTGCATTTATTGGAGCTACAGGAAGTGGTAAGTCGACGCTTATTAATCTTATTCCACGCTTTTATGATGTAACGCAAGGTGAAGTGTTGATTGATGGCATAGATGTTAGACAAATAAGAGAGCATGATTTGCGAGAACAAATTGGTTATGTTCCTCAAAAGGCTATCTTGTTTTCTGGAACAATCCAGGATAATCTTGCTTATAAAAAGAAAAACTTTTCACAGGAGTTACTAGAAACTGCAGTAGAAGTAGCACAAGCTAAAGACTTTATAGAGAGCAATGAAGAAAGATATAGCCGAGAAATTTCACAAGGAGGAAGCAATGTATCAGGGGGACAGAAACAACGCCTTTCTATTGCAAGAGCTTTAGTGAAACAAGCCCCTATTTATATTTTTGATGATAGTTTTTCTGCACTCGATTTTAAGACAGATGCACTTTTAAGGGCAGCACTTAAGAAGGAGACAGAAGAGAGTACGGTACTAATTGTGGCACAACGTATTAGTACCATTCGTCATGCAGAGCAAATTATCGTATTAGATGAAGGGGCTATTGTAGGTAAAGGAACGCATGAAGAGCTTATGGCATCTTGTGAGGTCTATAAGGAGATAGCCTATTCACAATTAGCACAGGAGGAATTGGCGCAATGAGTAAGCAAAATCGAATAAAAGAGCACCAGGGAAACCATAGAGGACCAATGGGTGGAGGGCACATGAAGTTTTGTGGAGAAAAAGCCAGGGACTTTAAGGGAACTATGAAAAAGCTTATAGTGTACTTAAGTAAATATAAGTGGGGAATCCTAACAGTCGTTATTTTTGCAATTGGTTCCACCTTATTCTCTATTATTGGTCCTTCTATATTAGGACAGGCTACAAGTAAGCTTTTTGAGGCTATGATAATTTACATGCAAACAGGGGTCATGAAAGTAGATTTTTATTTTATTGGAAGATGCCTCTCACTTCTTATTATGCTCTATGGACTTGCTGCTGTCTTTAGCTATATTCAAGGTTGGAAGATGGTGGGAATTTCTAATAAAGTCACTTATGAGATGAGACGCGATATTTCACAGAAAATAAATCGCTTACCTCTTAAGTATTTTGATAAGCAAACCCATGGAGAAGTATTATCACGTATCACAAATGATGTAGATACAGTAAGTCAAACATTAAATCAAAGTTTAACTCAAATTATAACATCCATAGCTACAGTGATCGGTGTGCTCCTAATGATGATAAGAATTAGTGTTCTTATGACTTTATCTGCACTAATTATTATTCCTCTTTCATTGGTATTTGTCTTGCTCATCGTGAAAGTTTCACAGAAATATTTTATAGAGCAGCAAGCTTATTTAGGTCATATTAATGGTCATATTGAGGAAATGTACTCAGGGCATATAGTGCTTAAGGCTTTTAATGGAGAAAAAGCGTCCCTCAATAAGTTTAATGAATATAATGATAAATTATATACTTCCGCATGGCGATCTCAATTCTTATCTGGACTAATGATGCCAATTATGAGTTTTGTAGGCAATGTGGGTTATGTATTAGTATGTATATTAGGAGGGTATTTAGCCATTAAGCAAAGCATTCAGGTAGGCGATATTCAAGCCTTTATCCAGTATATGCGTTCCTTTACTCAGCCTATTTCTCAATTAGCTAATATTTCAAATGTATTTCAGTCTACAGCAGCTGCAGCAGAACGTGTTTTTGAGTTTCTAGCTGAAGAAGAAGTAAAAGAAGGGATAGAAAGTCCTGTAAGCATTGAAAAGATAGAGGGACATGTCAGCTTTGAAAATGTAAGTTTTGGATATAGTGAGGATAAGTTAATTATTAGGGGTTTTTCAGCAGATATACAACAAGGTAAAAAAGTGGCTATTGTAGGGCCTACAGGGGCAGGAAAAACCACTATTGTTAAATTATTAATGCGCTTTTATGAATTGAATAAAGGAAAGATTCGGATTGATGGATATAATATTTGTGATTTTACCCGTAAAGATTTAAGAGATTTATTTGGAATCGTACTTCAAGATACCTGGCTTTATAATGGAACAATAATGGAAAATATTCGCTATGGCAAATCAGGAGCAACAGATGAAGAAGTCATTAGAGCAGCTAAAGCTGCCCATGTAGATAGCTTTATACGTACTTTGCCAGAAGGCTACCACATGGAGCTTAATGAAGAAGCAGATAATGTTTCACAGGGACAAAGACAACTTTTAACTATTGCACGCGCTATTTTAGCTGACCCTAAAATTCTCATTTTAGATGAAGCCACCAGTTCAGTAGATACACGTACGGAAGTACTTATTCAAAAAGCCATGGAAACGCTAATGAAGGGGAGAACAAGCTTTGTTATTGCCCATCGTTTGTCTACGATTAAGGATGCGGATTTAATTCTTGTTATGAAAGATGGAGATATTGTAGAGCAAGGAACCCATGAAGAACTTCTACAAAAAGGTGATTTTTATGCTAACCTCTATAATAGCCAGTTTGCAATCTCTTAAAAAGCCAGCCTATCAGCTGGCTTTAAAAAAACTTCCAGAAACCTTAAGGATTTTAGGGACAGTTCACATATTTTGTATGTATCTAAATTTAACGTTTAAAATATGAAAAGCATGTTCATACTTTTAAAAATATAGAACTTAGGAGGATGAATATGCCAAGAGCTGCAAGAGTAAAACAAGTAGATGCAATGTATCATATTATGGTTAGAAGTATTTCAGAGGTACTTTTATACAGGGAAGAAGAGGATAAAGAAAAATATATTAGTTTTATAACATATGCTCAGAAAAAATATTATTTTAAGATATATGTGTTTTGCTTGATGGATAATCATGCTCATTTTATTTTGGATCCAATGGGCGCTGATTTATCAAAGATTATGCACTATATAAATATGCAATATGCTATCTACTATAATGAAAAATATAATAGAATAGGACCTGTATTTCAAGGAAGATTCAAGAGTGAGATTATTGATTCAGACGCATATTTTATTAATGCATCCGTATATATTCATGGGAATCCCAAAGATTTACAGTTTTATAAGAAAAATATTCAGGAATATACCTATTCTAGTTTATATGACTATATGTATGGAACGGATCGCTTTGGAATTATAGATAAGTCATTTTTAAGCCATTTAATAGACTTTACAATCAAGTCTAATCTATTAAATTATGTAGAAAGCTGTATAAAATATTCAGTAGAGGGGGAAATAGCATGTGTAATGGAGTTTAAGCCAGAGGAGAATGAGTATAGAAGTGAACGGCACATTATTATCAGAGATACAACTCCTAAGGACATAATAAATACAGTAGCTTGCCATTATCACATGACTTTTAATGATATCTATAATAAGAGAAGGAAAGAATATATGGAATTTAGGTGTGTTTGCTGTTACTTAATGAGTTGTTTTTGTGATATTTCTCAAAAAGTAATTGCACTGATACTGGGAAATATTTCGCAATCTTCTATTTCTAGGTTAATAGACAGAGGAATAGAATATATGCATAATCAGAAAGAATTATTAAGCACACTCTTGATCTAATTGTACAATACAGAAAGGCATACCAAATGAGTAGGTTTGTTTAGTGTGCCCATAATTTGGAAGTAGATTAAACTTGGGGACTTAGAGATTAAATAGTCATAAAAAAAGAGTAGCAATATAAAAGAAATATGTAACTTGGAAATGAATTTGAGTGTAAGCAGCGAAAAATATTATAAGAGTGAACGATTCCTTTAGTTTATATAAAGCCTGTGGATTGAAGCGTTCCTTAAGTCTATAAGTGTGAACTGTCCCTTATGTATCCCTTGTGTAC
>JAEZKI010000320.1 GCA_023415525.1 Bacillota bacterium
TGATGATTTATTAGAGGCCCTTCATGCTTTGCCTCAGCTTATTCAAGCGGAGATCATAGGTTCCTTTGAAGAGAATACCTGTGATATTTCTCTGGAAATGCCAAAAGATACGGACTTACGGCCTGATATCTTTAGACTTTGTGTCCAAACCAATAAACCTATTCTGCTCCTCCAGCTAAGTAAAACGTCTCTGGAAGATATTTTCATGCAAGTGACTGAAGGTGCTATGTCGTCTTCTAGTGAAGAAGACTCTCATTCACCTATTATTAATAAGAAAGAAGGTAATGTTGATGTTGACCATTTGGAATAAAGAATTAAAAACCTACTTCACTTCTCCTATTGGTTATGTATTTATATGTTTTTTCTTATTTATGTTTGGTCTTTATTTTATGGGAATTAATGTGCTTGGGCAAAATGGAGACTACACCTATGTCTTATCTTCCCTAACCATCTTCCTCTTTTTTGCTACACCTCTATTAACCATGCGCCTTCTCTCTGAAGAAAAGCGGACTAGGACAGATCAACTTCTTTTAACAGCTCCTATTAAAATACAAGGGATTATATTAGGAAAATTTTTAGCAGCAACTACTCTTTTAGCTATAACCTTAATTCTTACATTGGTTCATCCCTTACTTTTAGCCCTTACAGGAGTCATCCCAGTCTTAAAAATACTGAGCTGTTATTTAGGTTATTGGCTCCTCGGTTCTACCTTAATTGCTATTGGCCTTTTCATTTCAGCCCTTACAGAGAATCAAATTGTAGCAGCTATTAGCTCCATTGCTTGCTTTTCATTTTTACTCTTAGCGGATGGTATTGCTTCTCTCATTCCTTCTACAAGAGGTGCAGCCTTGGTCTTTGTCTTACTATTACTTATTCTCGTTACCTTTATTATTCATTCTGCTACCTCTTCTTTCCTTATTAGTGGTTTAACAGGTAGTATAGGACTTCTGGCTCTATTAGGCTGCTATTTTATAAAAGGTAGTTTATTTGAAGGTCTACCTGCTAAAATCCTTAAATGGTTCTCTGTTTATCAACGCTTTGATAACTTTACCAATGGTCTATTAGATGGTGGCACCATTGTTTACTACCTATCCTTTATTGGCGTATTTTTATTTTTAACCCAACAAGCCATCGAAAAACATAGTTGGAATTAGAGAGGTGATTAAAATGAATTTATTTAATGTAAAAACAAAAAATTTACGTTATGGCGGCTATGCAACTCTGGTTAGTATTTTTGTTATTGCTATTGCCATTGTCATCAATATCCTTTTTTCTAATTTAAACTGGCATGTGGATTTAACCCAACAAAAAATCTATTCCCTTTCTGACAAAACAAAGGAGATTGTTAAAAAACTAGAAGTTCCTGTTTCCCTCTATGTCTTGTCTGAAGCAGGCAATGAACAAGCTGCCATTAAAGAAGTCTTGACTAAATATGATAAATTAAATGCTCAGCTTTCTGTTACCTATAAAGACCCTGTTCTTTATCCTGGTTTTGTCAAAAATTATCTAGATGCCACAACCACTAGCATTCCTAATGGTTCTATTATTGTTGAAAATACAGCTACTAAAAAACATAAGATTCTTACTCCTACGGATTTCTTTAACTATAGTTATACGAATACCGGCTCTCCTTCTATTGACTCGATTATTTTAGAAGAATCCCTTACAAGTGCTATTAGCTATGTGACTTCTGAGATAGACCATACGGTCTATGTCACCTCCGGTCATTCAGAAGCTCCTTTGCCTACTTCACTGAATACCCTCTTTAGCAAAGCTAATTACACCATCCAGAATCTTAACCTCTTAACCGGAGAACTAGGTGATCCTTTGACAAGTACCTTGCTTATCTACTCTCCACGCTCTGATTTTAGTGAAGATGAAATAGCTAAGATTACCCATTTCTTAAATGCTGGTGGTAAAGCCATGGTTTTCGCAGATTATGATTCACCTGAGCTTCCTCATTTTAATCAACTCTTAGATTATTATGGGATTACTCTTCAAAAAGGAATCGTTGTAGAGGCTGATAACAATTACATGCTTCCAACCTACCCTACTTACCTTTTACCTCAGATGAAGGAACATGCTATAACTAGTCCTCTCCTGACTAATAAGTTGCCACTCCTTGTCCCTTTAGCCTCTGGACTTGAAATCACTGATACTAAACGTGAAGCTGTTACAGTTACTCCTCTTGTTACAAGTTCTAGCAATAGTTACTTAAAAACAAACCTTGATTCTTCTACTTTAACTCTAGAAGAAGGGGATATCGAAGGACCTATCACTATTGCTTGTGGTGTAGAGGAACTAAACAAACTCCAAGGGGATACTCCTGTTACAACCCGTTTACTCGTTATAGGAAATAGCTATTTTGTTGATGATAGTAAAACTAGTCTTGAGGGAACTGGTAACTTAAACTTTATAACCAACGGAATTACCTGGTTACAAAATGATACAGCTAGTAGTTTTGCTATCGGAGCCAAGTCTTTTGACAACTATGCTTTACCTAATCTTTCCACCACACATCTTATCGTATTCGGCTTTATTACCGTTATCCTTATGCCTCTTATCGTTATCATTTCAGGCATAAGTATGTGGTTAAGGAGGAGGAATCTTTAATGAAGAAAATTAAAACTCTTTTGTTACTTGTAGCCCTCTTCATTATTCTTATAGGTCTCCTCCTTTTTCAAAAAAAGGATGCTTCCTCTCCTGATGAAACAACTTCTACTACGATAGCTGTTGTTAGCCTTTTAAAAAAGGATGTAAAATCTATGGAATTATCTAAGGAAGGATCTTCCCTTATTTATCTTCCTACAGAAGAAAGTTGGACATTTTCTGAAGCTGAAAAATATCCTTTAGATGAGGCCTCCCTCAATAGAAGCTGTAATAGCCTTCTAAAAATTTCTGCTTCTAAAAGTTTTCAAAGTAAGGAACTTGAAAACTTTGGTTTAAAATCACCGTCACAAAGCATTACTTATATTCTTAATACTGGTGAAAAAATTCACTTAAACTTAGGGGATTTAACCTCTGATGGCAACTTCATCTATGGTCAAAAGGCTGGGGATGATCAAATTTACCTCCTTCCCTCTACATTAGCTTCTTATATGGTGACAGATAAAACCAGCTTTCGCCTAAGGGAACTGGCTTCCATCGACTATCAGACACTTACTCATTTTAT
>JAEZKI010000349.1 GCA_023415525.1 Bacillota bacterium
CTTCAGGTGGGAGGAGATATAATAGCTAATACTCTAGCAATTTGTGATGATTCAACGGGTGGAGTCAATGAAAACGGCCATGTTCAGGATAATCAAGCAAAGGGTAATAGTATTCAAGTAGGTAAAAATGTGTTTGTAGAAAATGATGTAAGAATAACAAAATATGTAAGTAAAAGCAACATTGATGTAGGGGGCGCCATTTTTGGAATTTCAGATGGAGACCTTAATAAATATGATATAAGTATTTTATCTGGTGGTACATTATTGAACAAAGAAGCTAGAGACCCTAATGCTTCAAGTGGTGTATTTAATGAAGGAGGAGAAGATACCCTCATTTCAGCAGAAGGGATATATGTTAATGGGCGACCTTACATTGACTTCGGTGGGGGAACTTATTTCGCTCTATGGGAGGGTATTGGTGAACCTTTTAAAGAAGCACGAAGCTATTATGATTTGCCCTCATACAAAATTGATGGAAATGACAAATATATTGTTGATGGTAGTGTACTTGCTACAGAAATCAAAAAGGATAAGGTATGGATTAGAAATGAAAGTAACTTCTATGTTCCTGATAATGTTTTTGCTTCAGCTAAATTTGGAGACCCACAACCACTAGAAGGGAAGACAAAAAAGGCCTCTGCTACTGAGCCTTTTAGCAATCAGTCAATGGCACTAGCTACATTTTATAAGGGAGCTAACTGGGATGGATCAGCTACTGTTAAGCCTATTGAGAAATTAACAAGTAAGTATGATAGTTATAATGAGGATGCTTATTTTAAACAGGGTATTAATTATTATGCTGGGAATCTCTCTTCTTATACCACTGAGAAGGATATGTATTTTAGGCAGTTTAAAAATGTAGAAACAACAAATTATTTGGGCTTGCGTGGCTATATGTTATCTAAAAAAAGTATCTTTTATGGTGCCAATAGTGGAAGTGAAGATAAAGAAGCACTTTTGTTGGATTTTGACAAAGTAGTAAATCTAGATTATCTGGACTCAACGACTCCTTGGAGTTATGAAAACCCCATTGAATATGTAAATGGCGATGAAATAGATATTAGTAAATATTATGTCGATGAAGGAGCAGGCATGGTTCCTTATCCTACGATTTTAGTAAACAAAGGGCAGAGAGAGTTGACATTAAAAGCAACAGAAGTAGATGCTTTAGGAAATCCTTTGAATACATTTAAAGGGATTATTATTAGTAAGGGAAATGTGAGGATAGAAGATTCGCTTACTATTGAAGGGACTTTAATCATAGGTGGAGACCAACAGGGTAATACACAAGAACGTATGGTAGGTAAAGATGTAGGACTTCGTGTAGCAGGTACAGGAAATACGGTGAAGCTTATTCATAATCCGGATATACTTCTCCAAGTCAAGGCTAGTGATAGAAAGGCTTACCAAAATATTTTAGACGCTTTAAAAATAACGCGTTTTAATGAAGTTAATGAGGCTGATGCGCCGGCTAGCTTTAAAGATGAGACGGTGCAAATAAGTAGCATATTAGGGGAGTATTATAAGGTTTTGGAATCAGATACTACTGTTCTTAAAGATCCTATTATTTATACAACAGGTCGTGTTAAGCTTTCGAACCAATCTATACTTGAGTTAGAGACGAGCAAAATCAAGATACATCTTAAAAATATGAAAAAATTGAGTGGTTAAAGGGAGGTCAAGAAAATGAAGAAAAGATTGGGAGTAGTCATGATGCTTAGCCTAGGGTCTTTGGTAGGTTGCACCTCCATACAACGCACGCCCCTTCCAACATTTAATAATTTAGCACCTGCAGTTACAGAAGACAAAGCACAAAGTAATGTGGTGGATGAGGCACAATTACAGAAGTTTTTTAGCAATTATTTTTCCTTATCAGAGGAAGAGGTGCTTCTCCTGAATGTACAGCCTGAAGTAGGGGATGAGAGCTATGAAGAGGATTTGAGGGTTTATCGAGATAAGCTTAAAAATCTTTTAGGAGATCAGTTAGCAGATGAGGCTAAGGCCAAGTTGAAGCTTAGTTATCGTACCTATGATTTTCATTTACCCAAAAAGTTAGCCCTTAATGGCTATGTTACTTATGGTTCAACAAGGGTGGAAAAAGTAGAGATTGTGGCAACACGTCTGGTGGAAGAGGATATTATTTATAAAGTCGCTTTAACCACGACTCACCAAGTAGAGGATTTAAAGGAGGCCAATAAGGCCTATCGTTGGGATGAAAAAAAGCGTTATTATGTCAATAGCTCACAAGAAGGGGGTAATAAAAAGACTTTTAATTCCATGGTAGATGATATGGAAGGTTTAGAGGAATCCTTTTACTATTTGCAAGAGACACCAGATGATACAGAAGACAGTATCAAACTTCTTGAATATTACTGGGTAACTGTAGAGCCTGGTGAGACCCTGAAAGTGAAAGGTGTAAAGGAAGGAAGCCCTATTAACGTCAATGAAAATATGCGTCAGATGGCCACTAATACCAAGCATGTTCAGCGACTTCCTTACTATGAAGAAGCTTCAGCCAGTGAAAGTCAGACCCTTCAAAAGGTATTTAAGACACTCTTTAGTCAGCCAAGGGAATTTTATACCTATTATAATAACCTTATTTTAACCAATGAGGAAGCAGTAAGGGAATGTTGGTTTAATCAGCTAGGCTTAGTAGAAGAACTTGTTATTCCTAGAGAAAATGGGCAAGATGCCTATAGTGGTGCCATTAATCCTTATAAAGAAAATCTAAAAAAGGTAGAGTTAAAGGCAGAGGCCATGACGCTAAAGCCTAGTATCTATAGCACCAAGAAACAGCCACGTTTTAGAGTATTTTTACCCGTCAAAGCTAAAGATGTAAGTGGCAAAGAGTTATATTATGAATATGAGTATTACGTAGGTATGGAGCAAGGGAAAGTAGAGTTTATTTATTATGTTAATCGCACAACTCTTTCACCAGAAGAATATGGAAGTAGGACAGGGGAAGAAATACCTGTGCCAAAAGAGGCCCCAGCTACAATAGCAACAGAAGCCAATCTTGCAGTGTCGCCTCAGTAGGTTATGGTGTGAAGGGAAGTCTAAAAGCTCATATGGTCAATCGATAAAAAATAGTGTATACTACAACATATACTTTATAAATTGATATAAGATGAGGCATTTTATGATGAATAAACTTTTTCCGACAAATTATTTACCATCTATTTTTGAGATAGATGTTGAGGAATTAAAAAGAAGAGGGAAGAAGGGTATTATCTTTGACATTGATAATACCCTTGTTCCATATGATGTGGAGGAGCCACCTAAGGCCATTATTGACTTTTTTGATAAAATAAGAGAAGCTGGTCTAAAAATCACATTGGTTTCTAATAATACAGAGGATCGTGTGACCAAGTTTAATGACCATTTGAAAGTCTTTGCCCTTCACAAATCCCAAAAGCCTTTTACAAAAAGCTTTAAAAAAGCATTGAAACTCATGGCATGCCACAAAGAAGAGGCTATTATTGTTGGAGATCAAATTTTTACAGATGTATATGGGGGAAACTTAGCAGGTATTGAGACGATTTTAGTTGTACCAGTTAGTGACAAAGATGAATGGATAACAAAAATTAAACGAGGATTAGAAAAAAGGGTGATTAAACATTATGAAAGACAACGTAACAAGCATAACAGGTAGACATGCTGTATGTGGGGTAATAGGAGATCCTATTACCCATACTTTATCGCCAAGGATCCATAATGCTTTAGCTTTGGCTTATGAGGTACCGAGTATTTATGTCCCTTATCCTGTTAAGAGCCAGAACTTAGGAGAAGCCATTAAAGGGGCTCATGCCTTAGGGATAAAGGGCCTTAA
>JAEZKI010000501.1 GCA_023415525.1 Bacillota bacterium
GAGTTAGACCTCTTTGCGTTCACGTTAAGGGGTCTTTTATATTTTAAAAATAGCCTCTTAATGTATGAATTATTTTATTTAAGAGGAGGAAGGATATGAAGGTTTTTAAAAGAAAGCATTACAAAAGATTAGCATTATTTCTATCAGTATTAATGAGTTTTACAGTTTTAACAGTAGTCACACAAGCAACCACAGCTTCAATAGAGGTATTTTTTGGTGCTAGTACCTCTGACTTTAGTGAATTTTTGCCAGATACAATAGAGGTGAGGGATGGGCTGGCAGAAGACTACGGCTATACAGTAGCTGAAAAAGACCATAATGATATTCCAATAGCAGACCCTACGGTGTTTGATGCATTAGTAGCTGCTCATATTGAAAAATATGGAAGTAGCTTTAATAAGGAGACGTGCACAGATTATCTTGAGATATCATCAGGAATGATATCCAAGGCATTTGGTAAGTCAGCAGCTAGCTCAGGATTTATGGTTAATGATTATACCCTTAATGATGGGATACCTAGTACTTATGGCTTTACTGGATATGCAGTAGATACAGCTAGGTTAATAGATGGCGACCGCATTGCTTATTTCTTCTATCAAGACACTGGTTCTTGGGGAGATATTTACACTCATTTTACAGAGACAAGCAAAACAGTTAAAGCCAATGAAGAAGTTGAACTCACCTTAAAGGGAAGTTCAACCTTTAGCCGTATGACAACAAGTAGCTCTATAGACTTACCTATAGCAGGAGGAGAGCTTTTAACCATTGTACCTGTTAATGAGGATGGTTCCTTTGGAAGTGCCTTTGAAGGGAAAACAACGGATGCATCAGGGAAGGTACATTTGTCCTTTAATAAGGCAGGTACATACCTTATTTCTGCTAGTGGTTTTACAGAGGATGGAAACCCCATCATTCCTCCTTATTGCAAAATAACAGTTGAGGGTAAAGTACCTTTAAAGGGGTTGTGGTTCTGGAAAGAGCAGCTTACGCCAGCCTTTACAGAGGGAAATACAGAATATGCCTTACCTCAGCTTTCCTATAATCAAGACTTCATAAAGGTTAATGGTAGTACAGATTATGAGGAAGATGCATCGACAACTTCTATTAAGTATACCAATAGCCTCAATAAAGAGATTTTAGAGACTATCAACTTTAAACAGGGAACTACACTGAGTAATCTTAGAACGGGTCAAACAGACTTAAGTGTACAAGTGGCTCATAGTAGTGGAAGAGATGAAAATTACAAGGTCTCTATTATAAGAGAAGCAGCTCTTAAGAGCCTTTCCTTACAGCAAGACAATAAAGAGCTGGCTCTAGATAAGACCTTCTCAGCAACTGCAACAGAGTATCAAGGGGAAGTAAAGTTAGGTAAAAACCTTATTATTACGCCTGTAGCATATGATGCAGACGGGAGTGAAATCAACGTAAATGGCGATCCTCTTGTTAATGGCAAAGCAGAAGTAGCCATTAAAGAAGGAGAAAACCCCCTTAAAATAGAAGTAGCAGGCAAGAATGGAAAAGGTCTAAAAACCTATAATATAACGCTTTCTACAGAAAAATTAGCCTGCGCAAAATTTACTGTAGCACCTAGTGATGCTGTTTTATGTATCTATGATGAGACAGGAAATAGGGTAGAGCCTGATACAAATAAGACAAATCAATTCTCTCGTTTAGTCAAAGGAAAGACCTACACTTACAATTTAAGTAAGGCTGGCTATATTACGAAGCATGAAAGCTTTACAGCTGAAGATAAGGAGTTTTCCATTACTTTACAGCAAGCGGCAGCAAGTACTTTACAAGACGTAGGTTCAGAGTGGGCAAGTTATCGTGGCGACTCAAGCAATATGGGTATTACTGGTTCTAGAACAGCTAGAACCTCTAGTGAGGCAGAGCTAAAATGGGCCAAGAAAATGGGCTCAGGATGGAGTGAGAATCCTAGTGTTCAGATCATAGTAGATGATGCCATAGTCACTATGGTAGGTAAGAAACTTTATAAATTAAGTAAAGAAACAGGAGAGATTATACAGCAAGCAGATATGGTAGCCGCACCTAACTGGGGATATACACCACCTATTTATGCAGAGGGCATGATTATTGCACCTTTAAGTGGTGGAATTCTTCAAGCTTTTGATGCTAAAACTTTAACACCACTTTGGGTGAGTGAAGCTTTTGGGGGTCAAGCTCTTTCACCACTTGCTTATTCAGAAGGGTATATTTATACGGGCTTTTGGAACGCTGAAACAAAGATAGGTCATTTCGTTTGCATTTCTCTTACGGATGAAGACCAAACAGCAACAAATGAGATGAAATATGCTACATGGAAAGAGCCTACTTTAGGTGGTTATTATGGGGTAGGACCTTATATTACAGGAGACTACGTCATTTACCCTTCAGATAATGGAGTAAGCGATTATAAGTCTACAGGAGGTTATCTCTATTCACGTAATAAATATACAGGGGATTTAGTAGCTAAAGAAAGCATCTATGGAGATGGGCGTTCATGTATAGCTTATGATAAGATCTCAAATCGTATTTATTTTACCACTAAGGCCAGCTATCTTTATTCTGTAAAGATCAAAGAGGATGGCACCTTTGAAGGGATGAAGTATAAAAATTATGGAAGTCAAAGTACTTCTACTCCAGTAGTTTATAATGGACGTGTTTACTTTGGTTTAGGTGGCCTTGGCAGTGCAGGAGCTGCAATTATTGTAGCCGATGCAGAGACATTAGAAGAAATCTATCGTGTACCAATGACAGCTTATCCTCAATGCTCATTGCTACTTTCTAATTACTATGAAGCAAGTACAGGTAAGATCTATCTCTATGCAACCTATAATAAAACACCTGGTGGTATTACTGTAATAGAAGATAGTAAGGGACAGACAGAACCTATTTATAGCGAACTTTTCACACCAGAGGATAGCTTAAAGAATTATTGTATAACTAGTATTATTTGTGATAAAGATGGGACTTTATACTACAAAAATGACTCTTCCAATATATTTGCTATAGCACCTAAACAAGTCCCTAACTGCTCGGTTACCTTTAATGTACAGCCAGAGGGAGCCACTATAGAAGTAAAAGATAGCAAAGAACAAGTAGTAGCACCTGTTGCTGCCAATAGCTATGTCTTAGAGGCAGGAAGTTATACTTATACAATTTCTAAGGAAGGTTACAGTACTCAAACAAAGACCTTTAATGTTTTAGCAGAAGAAGTAGAAATGGGAATCCCTAAGACAGTAATCATTACTTTAGTTCCTAGTGAGGGACCTAGTAAACCTCTTCCTACTCAAAATATTACAGTTACCTTTACCCTTAAAGGTGATACAAAACATGGAGAAGGTGGAACAACTCATATTTATAAAAAGGATGGCTCTAGTCTACCTACTTGGATTGATAAAACCACAGTTAGTGTTCCAAAGGGTTCAGTTGTTTTTGATGTCTTTGATAAGGTACTTACAGAGAAAGGAATTGCTTACGATGAACCCCAATCAGGCTATATAGGAAGTATTAAATCACCAGGGGGACAATGGTTGAGTGAATTTGATAATGGCAATTATTCTGGATGGATGTATACCATTAATGGAAGTTATCCTAATATAGGCTTTAGAAACTACACCTTGAATGATTGGGATGATATTGTATGGCATTACACAGATGATCATCGTTATGAAGAGGACTCAGAAAGCTGGGAGCCATCAGCAGGCGGAGGAGTAGGTGGTACCCTTGGTGAAAATAATGTACAAATTGAGTTAACAGGTATTTCTAATGGAGAGGGAATATCAGAGGTTAAACTTTTTTCAACAGAAGTAGATGCTTTGATTAAGAAGATAGAAAAGCAGTTAGAAAAGCAAGAAACAAAGGAAGAGCCTAAAGCCGTTCTTAAAGTTAATGTTTCAAAGGAAACAGCTGGATTAGTACTTACTATTCCTAAACAAGTTTTAGATACATTAAATAAAGAATCAAAGACAGAACTAGAGATTCAATCCGACATAGGAACCCTTAGCTTAAATCCTAAAGCTTTGGAAAGCCTTGCTAAAGCAGCTGGAAATCAAGACATAAAAATCAGCATAGAAAAAGTGAACCAAGTACCTAAAGAAAGCCTTACAGCAGCAGAAGCACGAGGCACTTATGAGCTTACTATTAAGGCAGGAAATGAAATCATAAGTAGTTTTGGCAAGGGAGAAGTTTTAGTAGCATTACCTTATACACCTCAAGAGGGCGAAGATACTGAGCGTTTAACAGTATACTATATAGGTGAGAAAGGTAAGAGTACAGAGATGGAGAGTGCCCAATATGATTTAGATAAGAAATGCATGATATTTAGCACACCTCACTTCTCAACATTTGCTATTGCTTATAAAGCAGAGAAGGAACAAGAAGCACAAACTTCTATAGCTATAAGCTTTACAGATGTACCTCAAGGAAACTGGGCAGAAGAGGCCATCTATTATCTTGCTCAAAAGGGTTTGATTAGTGGGAAGACAAAGACTACATTTTCGCCTGAAACAGCCATTACCCGTGGAGAGTTTATAGCGTTACTAGCACGAATGAGTCAAGAAGAGATGCCTGAAGCCAAGGGGATATTCCAAGATGTAAAAGGGACAGATTGGTTTGCAAGAAATGTGGTATGGGGAGTAACTGCTGGTATTACAAAGGGGACTTCAGAAGTGAGCTTTGAACCTTATGCCTACATTACACGCCAAGATATGGCCGTCATGTTAATGCAGTATATGAATTACAAACAATTTTCTCTTGAGAAGAAAAAGGAAGCAGTAACTTTTAGAGATGAAAAAGAGATTGCTGAATATGCTAAATTAGCTGTTTCTAACATGCAACAAGCAGGAATTTTACAAGGGAAAGGTAACAATAGCTTTGTACCACTAGCACCAGCTACAAGAGCAGAAGTTGCCTATATGTTAACACAGGTTATAAAAGAACAAGAAAAATAAAATAAGCTTATTTCTAGTGAAATAAGTAGGAGAAAGGGGAATTGTAAATGACAACATCCCCTTTCATTTTATAAAGAGAATAGGAGATGAAGAAGATGAAATCATTAGCTAAAAGGGGCATGATCCTAATAGCATCTTGGCTACTTATAAGTTCAATGGTAATGGGAGCAACACCACTAGAACTTACAAAGACCTTAACCGATACATCAGCTTATCTTATAAAAACTACTCCAGAACCTAAAGTAAGTTCTGTTGGGGGAGAATGGCTAGTTCTTGGCTTGGCGCGGGCTGAAGTGAATGTACCTAAGGACTATTATGAAAACTATTATAAGCAGGTAGAGAAGCTTGTAAAGGACAAGAAGGGAGTCCTTCATCAACGAAAATATACGGAGTACTCACGAGTTGTTTTAGCTTTAACAGCTATAGGAAAAGACCCTAGAAATGTAGCAGGCTACAATCTTATTACACCTTTGACAGACTATGATAAAACGGTATGGCAGGGAATTAATGGACCTATTTTTGCCTTGCTTGCATTAGATAGCGGAAATTATGAAGTACCAGAGGGGCTCAGAGATAAATATATAGATACTATTCTAAAGCACCAACTAGCTGATGGAGGCTTTGCTTTAAGCGGAAAAAAGGCTGATGCTGATATAACAGGCATGGCTTTACAGTCCTTAGCTAAATATCAGAATCAACCAAAGGTTAAGGTAGCCATAGGCAAAGCACTTACCTGTCTTTCACAGTTACAAAACAAGGAAGGAGGGTACTCTAGTTGGGGAATCGAAAATGCTGAGAGTACGGCACAAGTATTAATGGCACTTTGTGAATTAGGGGTTTCTGTAGAGGATAGTCACTTTGTAAAAGAAGGGCATACATTAGTCGATAACTTATTAACTTTTTATCAAGAGCCAGGAGGCTTCTATCATACCATGGAAGAAAAAGAAGTAAGTGTTATGGCAACAGAGCAAAGCTTTTATGCCCTTACTAACTTACAACGAATAAGTCAGGGAAAAAGCAGTTTATATCGTA
>JAEZKI010000164.1 GCA_023415525.1 Bacillota bacterium
CACGGCCTCTGGTGCGGGATATTCAATATCTTGATTCATCAAGGGAATATCATGATACTCGAGCAGTTCAAAATCAGCCCGTTCCCCAATAAGTTCTTTTGCTGCTAATGCCAATTGTCGGTTATAGGAATCTTTTCGCAAAGAACCGACGATAGCTACTATCTTTATTTTTTTCAATAGGATGCGCTCCTCTCTGTATGGTATCCTCAATAAGAAATCTTATCTTGTAAAAATGTGCCTCTTCTTAAATCATCGAAGGCTTTATTCAATTCTTCCTTTGTGTTCATAACAATGGGGCCGCCCCAAGCTACCGATTCAGACAGAGCTTTTGAACTCACAAATAATACCTGGGCATTTTTGTCTGTTGCCTTTATCTTTACATGGTCACCGGAGGTAAGTTGTACCGCTGTCTTTTCTTTTACCAACTCGTCACCGATATATGCATCTCCTAAGAGAGTAAACACCATTACAGACCTCTCATTATCAGTATTCACCACAGCAGAAGCATTGGAGTTGACATGGATATCGTAATAATTTAGGGGAAGGTATTTGCTCATATATCCTTTTCTTCCCTCAAATTCGCCCGCCAACAGTCTAAGTTTGCCCCAATCAAACTGTATTTCCTCAATTTCAGAGTTCTTAATACTGTGATAAGTCGGTGGAACCATTTTGTCCTTTGCCGGAAGATTAAGCCAAAGCTGCACACCAAGCAATCTTTCAGCTGCCGGTAGTTTTTCTTCGTGCATAATTCCGGAGCCTGCTGTCATCCACTGGACTTCTCCGTCCCCAATGGTATCCTCATTGCCTAAGCTATCCCGATGCGTCATAGATCCACGATATACATAGCTGATTGTTTCGATCCCTCTATGTGGATGCATTGGAAACCCCGCTGTATAATCATCGGGCTTTGTACTGTCAAAGGAATCAAGCATTAAAATCGGGTCGTATTCCTGAACTGTTCCATTTCCTAAAACTCTGACCAAATTCACACCTGCCCCATCCTGGGTTCTAAAACCTCGGACCTGTTGTTTGATTTTCCTTTCCATCTGTTCTCCTCCTTCTCATTTTAATCTGTATTTGATTGTTCCAGCTATCTATTTTCGTGCCATGATAGTTTTCCCTTACAATAATCTACTTTATTTTATCATAATCGACTGTTTTCTGTCTATTTTATTATAGCCTGTCCATTACTTCATCTTTCGTGCAATGCTCCTGAACAGAAATACAGTCGTTTATCTCATTTTTTTGAAGTTACATAAGAAGCATCAGCAAATGCTACTAAGGCATTAACTATTCTATCTGAAGCTATAACATATTTCTCCACTCTTTGATAATCTTGTTTGGATGGATTAGGAATACGAGATAAGTTCATATTATCGGATAGGTCGGCAAGCTTAATATGACAAGCCAACTGATTTTGTATGACTCTATTTATAAAATCATCATAAGTCTCATTCTTACGTTTTGTAAGTGCATCAAGTACAGCAATAATTTCTTCTTTAAAACCTGCTACTCTCAGGTCTTCAAAGGTAACAGCTGTATCTTCTATCACATCATGCAGTACTGCACAGATCTGTTCATCTTCAGTCTTACAGCTAAGCATTACGCGAAGCGGATGAAGAATATACGGTACTCCAGCTTTATCAGTTTGTCCTTGATGAGCAGTGATAGCAATTAAGATGGCTTTTTCTAGGTTCATAAGGTTTCCTCCTTGAAATAATCATTTATTCTATTTAAGACAAATTCTTGAGTTTTCATTCTTTTTTTAGCTAGCTCAGCATAAATACACTACCTATATTAAATGCAAGTTAAGTTCAAATCTTAGTCATTTTAGAAGCCTTTTTACTTATTGTACTGCTTTCCGAAACACATTTCTATGAAAAACACGCATAAGTACAATTTATCTGTAGTACATCAGAATACTCTAGTTTTTTTGTTATTATTTATAATGCCGCTCTCTAGCATTACCTTTATCCTATGATAATGTTCAGGTGAATTGGTAAGTATGCTTCCATTTGTTGCCTTCTCTCTTTTAGTTGTATTATAAGCATAAAATATCCCTGGACATAGAACTGTCTCAGGGATATTTTATGCTTACGCTTATTCTTAGCTTTTTGTTCTTTGAGTTCAATCCCTAATTCAGAAGGGTTTAATCCTGAATATATTGATTGCACTTGATGCTGGAATCCCTAATAATGCCCTTTTTCATGTATGGTATCCTATTCTCAAAGTACTGTGAATATATGAATAAACTCCTTATTACTGCAGGTTCCACCGGTGCTTTGTTGTGGGCCAAACAAATTATTGAGCATTTGGGTGTTTTTCAATCCAACACACTGGAATCTTGATATGAATATTTTAGGACCGGTGAGCCTAAACATTTCTTTGCCCTTATGCAAACTTTGCCATCAAGCAATAAAAACTGACCAATAGATGTGCTATAAAATCATTTACTAAATGGTTTTGTGGCACTTTCTTTCCTTTTTCAGTACAAAAAAACTAGCACACACTAGTCTCTTGTACCCCTTCCTCTCCTTTCAGCTTTCCCGTTACTCTATACTTTTACGCACAACTGTTAAATTACGCTAAATAGTTTACCCCCTATCCTTTTGGAACATATCAACGTTACACAGTTTTCAATAAAAAGAAATAACACTCATTAAGTTTATCTACTTTTTTCCTTTGGGCAATGTATTCCTCAATAGCAAGCATATGAGCACCTCAAACTATTACTCTTCATCTACTATTTATTAGCCTTATTAATAGCGTCAAACAATTTAGCTGGTGATAATTTACTTAGCTCCCTGTTGTCAGCCAACGTGCGTATAGCTTTATTGTGATGATCACATAGCTGTCCCATCATATCCGAATTTTTCAAGTCTATCCCTGCAAAGCATTCGCTCTTCGTCAGAAAATAAAATTTCGTACCCTGGCTTCAAAACAAGCGCTTCAACAGATAAATCTAGTCGTTTATTCTCCCATAATACTTCGAAACCATATGTGCCGCCCTCTTTTGCTATGAGTTGTTTAGCTGCCTGAATACCTCCCTTTTGAGATACTAATTGCATAAAACGTGTTGCAGTATAGCC
>JAEZKI010000247.1 GCA_023415525.1 Bacillota bacterium
GCTCATCATCCTATTGCTGACAATAAACCTATCATCTTAGAGACTCCTTGGTTAGATTCTAAAACAAACTTATATAAAGAAGAAATTTCATTTCTAAGGGAGGATTGCAAATAATGAATTTTTCAAAGGAAGTTGTTTTGGTTACAGGTTCATCCCGAGGCATTGGCAAAGCCATCGCCTATGCTTTTGCCAAAAGAGGTGCACGTGTTGTATTAAACGGAGCCAATGATCTCTTAATCCTGCGCTCTACTTATGAGGAATTTTTATCAGAAGGACTTACTGTTACCTCCTTCTTCGGAGATTTATCCACATTTGAAGTAGCAAATGAACTTTTTACTCATATTTATAGTGAATTCTTAATGTATCCCACAATAGTTATTAACAATGCGGGCATTAGTCACATCGGTTTATTCACAGAAACCCCACCTGAATTGTGGAATAAATTATTAACAACAAACATCAATTCAGCCTATAATTGTAGTTATCTCGCCGTTCCACATATGGTAAGTGCTCATTCTGGCTGTATCATTAACATTTCTTCTATTTGGGGGAAGATTGGTGCCTCTTGCGAAGTAGCTTATTCTACTAGTAAAAGTGCTCTCAACGGTTTTACAAAGAGCCTTGCCAAAGAACTAGGCCCCTCCAATGTACGCGTCAATGCCATTGCCTGTGGATGGATTGATACTGATATGACAAGTCATTTCACAGAGCAGGATAAAGCAGCCTTTATGGAAGAAGTTCCCCTATGCCGAGCAGGAACTCCTGAAGATGTGGCTAACACTTGTCTTTACCTAGCAAGTGAGAAGTCAGCTTATATGACTGGGCAAGTTTTAACACTAGATGGTGGAATGCTATAAATTGAAAATGGACACCTTTCATCTTTTTCTAGAACTCAAAGAAGCGCCTCTAAAGTAAAGAAGATCATTGCACAACTTAACTCGCATTCGCTTAAGCATAGTTGTACAAGCGATTCTTCTCCTTCACTTAAGAGGCGCTAACCTTTTGTTCTAAGAAAGATTACAGATGTCCATCCTCTATCTTCCCCATCTAAAGTTGCTACCTACTAAATTCTTTTAAAAACCTTATATATTTTGACTACTCAAACCTTCTATTACTTTGGCATTATCCTTTTTGCAAAGCAGCTATAGATAAACAAAATAAAAGCTTTATTTACTCAAACTAGCTTTTATAAAATGGGTAATCATTGTAGCTACTTCTGCTCTCGTAGCTTCACCCTGTGCATCAAATAGATTATCTTCCTTTCCAGAAATAATACCTGCTTCAAAAATTTTATATTCCTTACTTAGGAAAACATCAAATTTTTAAATCATGAACTTTAATCACTTCTGCATTGGCCTGTGCTTCTAGAGTTACTCGCATGGCCTCAAAGGTATGCTCTTGAGTAATTGCGTATTCTGTTCGGTTTATGCAGTCTAAAATCAACTTGCCAAAGAACACAAAGCCTATTTTCCCAGTTACCTGCTCATGATGCTCTCCTTTCTGATCTACCCAGAATACATGGTCACCCATTGTATCTGTCGCTACATTGATGTATTTCCGAACTTCTATACTGCCCTTTGTACCCATGATGAACACTCTACCGTCTCCCCATGCGCCAAGCCCATCTGGGGTAAACCAGTCCACCCGAAAATAACAGGTTGCGCCGTTATCGGCTAGTAGCGTGCCCTCTCCAAAATCATAAAAATTGGGCTTATCTTGATTGGCATAATTAGCCACAAAACTATGTAATACCCTTGCAGATTTTGCCCCAGTAAAAGTAAGGAACTGCTCAATTTGGTGACTACCAATATCCGTAATAATGCCACCATTTTCGTTTTTTTCAAAGAACCAATTCATCCGGGTTCCTTTGTTTAATCGATGAGGCGCCAAAATAGTTACCTGTAATACGTCTCCAATAGCACCCTGTTCAATGAGTTGCTGCGCGTACACAGCACCTTCTACATGAATTCTCTCACCAAAATAAATAACATATTTTCTCCCCGTCTCCTCACAGCACGCTCTTGCCTGTTCTAGTTCTGCAAATGTGAGCATACCTGGCTTATCTACGAAATAATCCTTGCCACTCTTTAGGACCTCTAGCCCCAATCTACATCTATCACAAGGTTTAGTAGCACTGGCTACAAGCTGGATAGTCACATCCTCCAAAATATCTGCTTCGCACCCTACTGCCTGAGCCTTAGGATAGCGTTCTAAAAATTCCTTTACCTTTTTCTCATCTGGGTCGTATACCTTAGTCAACGTTGCTCCCACTTCCATTAGGCCGTTGCACATTGCAAAAATATGTCCATGGTCAAGCCCTATCACGCCAAAAAGAAATTCATTCTCCTCACAGACAATCTCTACCTTTCCTTGGGACACAGGTGCATAGTTCATTCCATCTTTTTTTTGCATCTCTTTTTCCTCCTATCTTACAGAGTCCCTCCTACAGAGATTCCCTTATCTGCAAAGTTTTCTACACTTACTGTTTTTTCATTGAACTTTGTCACCTTACTCATAATCCCATCCTTAGTATAGAATAAATCTTTTTCTGTCATTGGGAACTTTGTTGCCGTATCGGTAAAAGCTGACTGATAGATACCAGAAACAAATTCAATGGTCTTCCTTCCATCCTCACCAGTAATGAGGGGCTGAGTATCCTTTTCAATGGCAGAAAGCATATTTTCAATTTGCCCGCAGTGACCTGTATAAGGAAGATCAGGTAATTTTGCATACATCTTAGCTAGCTCTGCCTCAACTTTCTCATCTGGCTCTGGGTAGCCATTTTCCATCTGTTTGTTCACCACTAGCCTATGTGGAATTTCAATGGAGGCCTTTTGGGTATCAATAATAATCTTTTGTTCCTCTCCATGATGAAGTAAGGAGCTAACCAAGATACCAACTGCACCCTTTTCAAATTGAATAGTACTGATGGAAACATCTTCTACCTCACTGTTTTTATGGGACTGATTGGCAATCAGTGAGCGTACTTCTTTTACACCTCCCATAAGCCATAAGAGCAAATCAATATGGTGCACTGCGTGAATGAAGGTGCATCCTCCACCTTCATTCTCCCATGTTCCTCTCCACCACAAGTCATAGTAATTCATGCCTCTCCACCATAAAGAATTAACCTGTGCAAAGTAAATGTCTCCTAACACACCACTATCAAGAAATTGCTTTGTACGCATAATGTCTGATTTAAAACGATTTTGAGCGACAATGGATAGCTTTCCTCCACCCCTTTTTGCTGCTGCCAGCATTTTATCACATTGCTCCAATGTAGGTGCCATGGGTTTTTCACATAATACATGCTTTCCTGCTAGTAAAAAGTCCACTGCAGTATCGCAGTGCATAGATGGAGGTAGGCAAATAGACACTAATTGAATATCTTTACGATTTAATAATTCATGATAGTCACTTATAACTTCACAATCTAAGTTATACTTCTTTGCCTTTTCTTCAGCTTTTTCTTTATAGATGTCAACCAATGCCTTCATTTGACATCGGTTATTAAATTTTTTATAGGCTTCGATATGTATATTAGCAATATCCCCAACGCCAATAATTGCAACACCAATCACAGTTATTCCTCCTTTTACAAATTAATTCTTTTGCCTAACTCTGCAGATAAATATGCAGCGTAAATAACTTTTGCGGTATCATAAGCAAGCTGGAAATTTGATTCCGGTTGGGTATGCTTGTCAATACACTGCATAAAATCTTGCAGCTCCCCTACATAACCACGGACAAATTCCTCATCTATGCATACCTCTTGCCAGCCACATTTAGTCTCTACCTTTTCTGTAATATAAGTATCCCTCAAATTTTCTTCTGTCACATGATATACCTTCATCTGATCATTTGGAGCAATATGACATAGATATACACCAGAAGTAGTATAGACCTCTACTAGATTCTTTACCCCACCTACCACCATATCACCAGACACAATATTAGCCTTTGTGCCATCAGAAAAGGTAAGAATGACGTTGGCACAATCTTCTACATCCACTGGATGAGCTGCAATAAATCTTCTTTCTTCTTTTCCTACACTCCGTAAGGTATTTCCTACATCTCCTATAACAGAAGTAACTGTAATCTGTTCTCCTCTAGCTTGCGCTTCAATATTTTTAAGGTATAGAATTGCAGAAAGGGGATGACATCCTTGGCGCATAAAGGAACCACCACCGGTATATCTCCACAAGGCTGCATGAGGAGCATGGGAACCACTATGGGATTCTTCTCCTTTTAAGAACAAAATTTTATTCTTTGTTTTTTCTAAAAATTCTTTGCTCTTTCTGATAGATGGAGCATATATAAAGTTCTCTGCGTACATAAAGATACGATCCGTACTTTGCAAAAATTGTTTTAAATCTTCCAATTCTTCCATAACCTTATTAAACATCATCTGACGGTCCACCGTATTTCCAATTTCCCCATCACCATCAAAATAACCAGTAATAGGCTTTTCACAGATTACATGCTTCCCAGCCAACATAGACTGTTTTACCATATCCACATGAAAACATGGAGGCGTACAGATATCAATGACATCGATCTCATTATTTTTCAACATTTCTTCCAGGGTATCATAACAATATGTAATCCCATATTTTCTTGCAAAAGCCTCTCTTTTTTCAGATGGATCTGCTACACCTTTCAGTTGTATGTCATAACCGTACATTTTTTGATAGGCCTCTGCATGAAGTGTGGCTGCAAATCCACAGCCTACTAATCCAATATTCATTCTCCTCATGACTCCTCACAGCCTTTCCCTAATTTATCTCAACCTTTTTTTTCTTTAGCTTATTGAATAAACCAAACTGTGAAGCAATAAGAGCTAGGATCATCAGCATGAATATAATACAGATTGGTCTCTGAAACATGGGTATTATGTTACCATCACTAATAGTTAATGCTCTTCTTAAGTTGGAGTCTGCCATAGGCCCTAAGATTACACCTAAAAGAAATGGGGCTGCTGGATATTTCATGGTTGCCAATAAGAAACCTAAAATACCAAAGACAAACATCACTTTGACGTCAAACATATTGTAGTTGATAACGAATGAACCAACCGCACATAACACATAGATAACGGG
>JAEZKI010000291.1 GCA_023415525.1 Bacillota bacterium
AGGCAGCCATGTATACCATGAAGGGGAAAGAAGTAGACGAAGAGTCCTTAGAGTCAAGTAAACAATTACTAAAAAGTAAAGTAAGTGCTTTTTCTTATTTTCGTCAAACGGCTTATCTACCTATTGCAGCAAAGCCTACGGAATATGAGCAGGTTGTAAATCGTACTCAGACCCTTTATAAAAAGATAAAAAAGGAACATCCTTTCTTAACCTCAGCGAGGATAATACTTTCTGCACTTTAATGGCACTTTCCGATAAAAAAGATGAAGACCTTCTTTAAGGTGCTGATGCATGTTATAGACTACTTAAGGAAAGATTTTATTCATCTAATGCTGTTCAATCTCTTAGCTTTGTACTTGCCCTTTGTGAGGAG
Source organism: Bacillota bacterium (assembly GCA_023415525.1). Classification (GTDB taxonomy): domain Bacteria; phylum Bacillota; class Clostridia; order Lachnospirales; family Cellulosilyticaceae; genus Sporanaerobium. Next base: position 374 of record JAEZKI010000291.1, read on the forward strand.
ATGCTGGAAATCGAAGAGTGGCTACCTGAGCAAGATGTTTCTTTGGAAGAATAAGCCGTAAGTAGCATTTAATGTATGCAGGTATGTTAGCTCAGCAAGATTGTATGGTAGGGGATACTTTGCAAACAGCTACAATAAATGGTACCATTGCCTTAATTGTTGAACAGTAAGCCGCCATGTGTGCAGCTGTGGCAGCAAGTAGTGCAGTTTCTAGTTCCGCTTCAAGTTAAACAAAAAACTGATGGTTTGCAAGTATAAAAAGAAATTGATATAATGTATGTAATTTTACATACGTGTAAGATTATTTGATTACTATTTATAAAGGAGAATAAAAATGTATATGCTGTGTTATGGTCGTATTAGATAAGAATAGACAATAGAACGTAGTCCCACTGTAGGTGAGTTTATTTGTCATGCTTATTTTACGATTATTACAGTTAAAAACAGTGTTTTTTATATTGTTTTAGTGTTTATATAAACTTCGTAGGATATGCAGGTCAATGCTCGCTTATGAGAATGACCTGCATTTTATTGTCTATTTTATAACTCATTCAATAAAATTACAGGAGAAACTATATGAATACAAATTGGAAAATAAATTTTGGAATACTATGGATAGGGCAAGCAGTATCAATTCTTACAAGTTCCATCTTGCAAATGGCTTTAATTTGGCATCTCACAGCTTCAACACAGTCTGCATTCATACTATCAATGGCATCCATTGCTGGGTTTTTACCAAATGCTATTTTGGGTATTGTTGCAGGAACGGTAGTAGACAGAGTAAATCGAAAAATTACAATGATTGGTGCTGATCTTTTTATAGCTGCAGTGAGTTTGATATTAGCGTTGGTTTGTATAGAGGGAGAACTTCCTATATGGCTTGTTCTTTTAGTGCTTGCGGTGCGCAGTGTTGGAACATCATTTCATACACCATCTATAAGTGCCGTTACACCATTAATTGTGCCAACAGAGTATTTGACAAAATGTTCAGGATATACACAATCCATTCAAACAATTGGATACATTGCTGGAACTGCAATAGCTGGAGTGTTATATTCTGTTTGGTCGATTAGCGGAATGGTAGCATTAGATGTTGCGGGGGCGATTATTGCATCAATAGGCGTGGCGGTAATAAAAATACCAATAATACAAAAGCAAGAGGATGTTTGTGTATCAACTGGTTTTTGGAATGAGATGAAGGCTGGATATGGTGTATTAAGGCAAGATAAAGGACTAGTTGCTATTGTCCTAATTGCTGTAGCCTTTATGGTGTTGTATTCACCAATAAATGCACTATTCCCCTTAATGACGCTTGACTATTTCGCTAAAACAACAGTAGAAGCATCCATTGCAGAAATAGCCTTTTCCATTGGCATGCTTGTTGGTGGAGTAGTTTTGGGAGGAACTGGTGGTATAAAAAACAGAGGTATTGCAATCCCATTTTCTATTTTGGTGATGGGACTACCGATTGGTATTTCAGGAATTCTTCCTCATAATGGATTTTGGTTCTTTGCAGCTATGTGCATTGTAATGGGAGTATCCGTTCCATTTTACAATGGACCAGTTATGGCTTTAATACAGGAAAGGATTTCACCAGAATATCTAGGACGTGTATTTGGCTTATATGGAAGTTTGGTTTCATTGGCAATGCCACTTGGGTTAGTATTTTCTGGAATGTTTGCAGATGTGGTAGGTGTTAACAGATGGTTTTTATTATCAGGAGTTGCAATTATTGTGATTGCCTTGATATGTAGGATTGTTCCATCTATACGCTCTATTGATAAACAGGCAAATTAAATAATGAGAATGGACTCTGGTTTCAAATCAGAGTATAAGCTTGATAAGATTAAAGGTTGTTACAAGGAAACATCAAGTTAGGCAGGAGAACTTGCCTTTCTTTGATGCAATGTGTAACAACCTTTTTTAACTTGGTGGGTGACCTTCTATGAAAAACAGAAAAGAGGGGATATTATGCAAATCCAGTAGAAGAAATGAAAAGAGTATAAGAAAGTACATCTAAAATTAGAATTATGACAATTGACTATAAAAAAGGAGGTGATTATAATTAGAAAAATAATAAGCATTATACAGCTTAGGCTTTATAAAAGGCATAGAGGAGAGAAGGTTATGGCTAAAGATTTTACACAAGATATGACAAAAGGTAGTCCTACAAAGCTTTTACTTTTATTTACCCTTCCCATGTTAGCAGGTAATTTGTTTCAACAACTGTATAATATGGTGGATACATGGGTGGTGGGAAAGTTTGTGGGAAAGAATGCATTAGGAGCTGTAGGAGCTACTGCTTCTATAGGCTTTTTGATTTTTTCTTTAAGCTTTGGATTATCTGCAGGAATAGGCATTATGGTTTCCCAACTTTTTGGGGCAGGTATGTTGGATAAGTTAAAAAAGTCCATAGTTACTTCCCTATATGTTATGCTGTCCAGTGGCTTAATTATGGGGTTAATAGGCATTTTATCTGCCAGATGGGTAATGACACTCTTAAATACCCCTGAGGTTATATTAGATGATGCCGTAGTCTATTTACAGGTTACTTGTTGTGGTCTTTTATCCATTGCGCTTTATAATGGCGTAGCGGCTATATTAAGAGCGTTAGGAGATACGAAGACACCTTTATTATTTCTTGTAGTAGCTTGTGCCATTAATATCGTTTTGGATTTACTTTTTGTTATTCAGTTTAAAATGGGTGTGTTTGGGGTAGCTCTAGCCACTATTATTGCTCAGTTTACAGCAGGCATTGGCTGTATGGTTTACGCATGGTTTAAGTTGCCTATTTTTAAAATACCCGTTAAAGAATGGGTACCTGATTTACAGCTTTTTAAGCAATGTATTAAGCTAGGTTTACCAGTAGCTTTGCAAAGTGTTTTAATTTCTCTTTCCTGTATTGTTTTGCAAGCTGTTGTTAATGGATTTGGTCCTACTATTATTGCGGCCTTTACTGTTGCTTCTCGGTGTGAACAATTGGTTCATCAACCTTTTAGTTCACTGGGAGCAGCTGTTGCCACTTATACAGGACAAAATATGGGAGCAGGTCAATTAGAACGTATCAAAAAGGGTTTTCGGGCAGGAATGATTATTAGCACTCTCTTTAGCTTAGTCATGCTACCTTTAGCTTGGTTAGGGGGGGACGCTATTGTTGGCTTTTTCATTCAAGAAAAGGATGTCATCATAGAAGGGGCAAGAGGCCTTCGCATTACCAGCCTTTTCTATCCTGCTCTAGGAATGATTTATATTACCCGGAGTGTATTAAATGGTTCTGGAGATGTTAAATTTGCCATGCTTTCAGGTTTTGCTGAAGTAGCAGGAAGAGTAGGCTTGGCAAAACCTCTTACCTTTGTTCCAGGTATTGGCGTATTAAGTGTTTGGTTTACCACAGGTTTGACCTGGCTCTTAGTAGCTGTTGTAAGTTGTCTTCGTTATGCACAAGGCAAGTGGAAAGAGAAGAGCATTGTGGGGAAACCAATTTCTGAGTCCCCAATAGCTGAGAGTAAAAATTATTCATAGTATTTGGCAACAATCAGCATAGGAATAAAAAAGCCAAGACATGCAGGTAAGAGAAAAAATAATTGGAGTTTATTCCATAAGTCAAAGGTAAGAAGCTGAATACTTACAAAAAAGATAAGTGGAAATAGAATACCAATAGCTAACAGCCAAAAACGTCCTACACTTAGGATATGGGGCCAGTTTTTATTGGAAAGACGGATACCAGCTAGCTGCATATGAAAAGCACCTTGAGTATAGCAAGTAATCTTATTTTGATCATAATAGTCAGGAAGGGTGTCCTGTATAAAAAAGCAGAACCAGCCACCTAAACAGAGGGAAAGAATTTCTACAGTCAGCAGGCCCTCATAAAGCTGATCCCAAGTGAAACCCAATTGGCGCAATAAAAAGATTTCAAGGGCTATTAAGATAAAGCATATTTCATAGATATGCTCCCAACGCTTACGTATTTTTTTGGCCTTAAGCTCTTTAGCTGAAAGGGCAAGGGTGCCTGTCATAAGCTCTTCCACTTGCTGAATGGTCATGGGTTCATCTTGATGGATAAAGTGCCCCTGTAGGAGCTCAGTAACAGTAACCTCTAATATTTCAGCTAATGGCGTGAGAAGGGAAATGTCAGGTAAACTTAACCCTCTTTCCCATTTACTTACTGCTTTATCTGACACATATAAATGGCTCGCCAGTTCTTTTTGGGTGAAGCCTTTTTGTTTTCTTAATTGAACTAAAAAAGCACCAAACTTTTGGTTATCTATTTCATACATAAAAC